>JASFTL010000418.1:0-4207 GCA_050053555.1 Desulfobacterales bacterium | reverse complement strand
TTCGGCGATACGGGCATAGGTTCCAATTAAATCGTCTGCTTCAAATCCCTGCATCTCGATAATCGGCAATTGAAATGCGGCTGTCATTTTTTTGATATAAGGAATTTGGGCGGTCATGTCGTCCGGCATGGGTGGGCGGTTTGCCTTGTATTCGGCAAACATTTCGTGACGGAATGTCGGGCCTTTGGCATCAAAAAACATACCGGCATACTGCGGGTTGCGATCCTCGATGAGTTTTAGAAGCATCCGTGTAAATCCGAAAGTTGCATTGGTCGGGAGCCCTTTTGAATTCGATAATCCCCGGATGGCATGATACGCCCGGTGAATATATGCAGTTCCGTCGATCAAATATATGGTCTTTTCTTTTCTCATCGAATCAACAGTGAAGGTGGCTGCGTTGACATATGTGGTGGATTGAATTAAATTTTAGCTGCCTTTAATTGCAGATGTGCAATAACTGTTGCGTATAGAATCTAAATTGAGCGTTTCGATAACTCTATAGCATTAAAGCGTTAAAACAACAATCATGAAAGCCCCGGCCACAGGAACCGCATACCGCCAGAAACGACGTCGCCTCAAAAACTATGACTGCGTTTGCTGTCGAATGACATTTCCTTTTTGCTGGACGTGCCGTTGCGGTTTTAGTATTTGCCAGGATTGCATGGAAGAAAACATGTGGGGAATGTCCTGTAATGCCATCACTTGGACGTGTCCGGATTGCGGGGGGCAAAATGGCTTCGGCAACCAGTGACAAATATTTTCTTATCCGAAGGAGAAAAAAATATGTCGGATAAAATAATCTCGATTGAGGAGCATGAGGGGCCGTTTCAAATGGCTTTTCAACGTGTCATGCGGATGGTGCCGGAGCGTGATAGACACGATAAAAAATTGCAGCGCCTGATTGCCTTTCGGTTAAGAACTGACGGCGAAGCAGCGATCAGCGAGTACTTGATTAAAAAAATCAAAGAGGCCATTAAATGTGCTTATAGCGGAAGCCTGTATGACTATCTCAAAGATGATATTGAGGCAAAGGGATGTGTAGATAGGGATACGGACGATACCCCACCCGGCGCGGCCTAAAGAAAACAGTTGCTTTGAAAACACAAAATGGTTAAAACAGCCGTTAAACGGACTGATCCAAAAAATCAGTCCGTTTGAATATAGAACGGATTAATTTCATATGATGCATTATGAAGGAAACATCATAAGACCCCCAAGTGAAGCTAACAGCATATTGCTGCAGGTCACCGTGGGGTGCTCGCGTAATAAATGCACCTTCTGCGGAACCTACAAGGGCGAACGCTTTCGAATAAAACCCGATTCCATTATCATGGAAGATATCGCTTTTGCGGCCAGGCACAGCCGGCGCCAGCGTCGTGTTTTTCTGTGTGACGGCGATGCCCTGATTATTCCCCAGAAAAGACTATTAAAAATACTCAAGGAAATTAAAAAGCAACTGCCCTGGGTTACCCGGGTGGGGCTGTATGCCAATGCCAAAGCCTTAAACATGAAGACACTCGATGAGCTCAAGGAGCTTAAAGCCCATGGAGTCGGTATCGTTTACATGGGCCTGGAAACCGGTGATGACGTTACCTTAAAGAAAATAAACAAAGGCGCCAACGCCGTGCATATGATTCGAATGGGCCGAAAAGCAAAACAGGCTGGATTCAAACTTTCGGTTACCGTGCTTTTAGGTATTGCCGGCCCGGAGCGATCACAGACTCATGCGAAGGAGACCGGGCGCGTCCTTTCGGCCATCGATCCGGATTATGTCGGTGCATTAAGCCTGATGCTCATACCCGGAACGCCTCTGTTTGATGACTATGAATCCGGAGCGTTTCGATTGATAGAGCCGCGGGAGATGCTGGCTGAACTAAGGACAATGATCGCCAGCACAGACCTGACCAGAGGGCTCTTTCATGCCAATCACGCGTCCAACTACCTGCCGATCAAGGCTCGATTTCCAAAAGAAAAAGATAACACCGTCCGACTGATCGATGAGGCCCTGGCAGGAAAGGTCCCGTTAAAACCGGAATATTTGAGGGCGCTGTAACCTTGATTTGAAAGAACGTGAGGAGACGAATGGATTTCAAAATGCTAATGACAACATTTGGATTAATTTTTTTGGCTGAATTAGGAGACAAGACTCAACTGGCAACGTTTTGCTTCTCAGCCGATTGCAACTCCAGGACTTCAGTATTTTTAGGCTCCGCCGGGGCACTGGTGCTCAGTTCGTTAATCGCAGTGCTCTTCGGAGCAGGGATCAGCCGGCTAATGCCCGTAAATTATATCAGAATAGGTGCCGGTCTTTTTTTTGTTATTGTTGGAATATGGACTTTATATTCAGCCACCCGTGCAGTTTATTCATTTTAATGCAGGACTAAAACCAATCCTTCGCAATCACCTGCGATGGGGTTGCCAAAACGGCTGCCACCATGCCCGCTAAATCAAAAACACCTTCTGGCAGATCTTCGCTTTCTCTTAAAGCCAGCTTACCGGCAGGGCCTCTGCTGATGCTGGCCTCAGCATTTTTATTTTCTGTCGTGGATGGGCTGATAAAGCTTATGGGACCGGCGTTTCGGACCTGGGATATTGCATTTTATCGGTTTGGCTTTGGTCTTGTCATTCTGGTCAGTATTTTGGGGTGGAAAGGCAATCCCTTTAAAACGGATAACCTGAAACTCATGATTATTAGAGGCATCACCGGATCTCTTGCCTTCCTGCTTCTGGTTACCGCCATCCGGCTTATTCCCATATCAACTGCCATGGTGTTGTTTTTCTCTTTTCCGGCTTTTGCAGCCCTTTTCTCATTTCTGATATTTGGCGAACATATCTCAAAAGGCGAAATCATCTGCATCTTGGGTGCCTTGCTGGGTGCCTCGATTTTATTTGAATATCAAGTTGCAGATAATCTCTTCGGTCAGGCTGCCGGCCTGCTATCAGGCGGCTTTGCAGGCTTGACGGTTTGTTTTATCAAAAGACTAAGAGAAACAAATGGTTCGGCTGTGATTTATCTGTATTTTTGCATGCTGGGCGCATTAATATCTTTTCCAGGATTTATCAGCCAGCCTCAGCTGCCGCGATCCGGAATTGAATGGCTGATGACCGGCGGTATTGTTTTGGCATCGATTGGTGCCCAGCTTCTCATGAATCAAGGGTTTCAATACTGTAAAAGTTGGGAGGGTGGCCTTTTTTTGACCAGTGAGGTCATGTTTACTTCAATACTGGGGATCGTTTTTCTGGGTGAAATGATCAGCTGGCGTTTTGGTTTGGGAAGCCTGCTGATCGTCGGAAGCGCCGTATTTATTAATTTAGCCAAAGTGCATAAAATATCCGCTGCCTCCGAAAATGAATCGCAGCCCGTTACGATTGCGTAACCCCTATTCGCGGCGTCGGGGAGTTTTCATATAAAATAAGCATGCGACTAGTTCAGGCATCTCCAAGAACCGGATCCGGTCCGCAGAGGGCTCCGGCCGCATGCGGCCCGCAACAATGCATCTTTAAGCCCGACCAACGGCAGCAGATCCGCTAAGATTCACCCCGAGCAGCCCCGGAGGACCGATTTCCACGGCAGCATTCACCTTTGCTGCCTGTTGCGGAACAGACTAGAAATTATGGGGGCGTTACCGAAGCCTGGCAAAGATTTGTTGCGGCCGGCTGCGGCCGGAACCCTCTGCGGACCTCATCCTCAAATGGATCGTTTGAAAAGGGAGAAAAATTCTCCGAGACCTCAATTAAGATCGCTTGCATGAAAAAGGAGGCAAAACGAATGCGCTACTTATTTGCGGTGCTGTTCATCATTTTATCGGTTGCAGGTGTCTCCAGCGGACAGGAGCGGGCAATACAATCCCTGTCCACCTGGCCTTCGCTGATGGACAGCGTAAAAATCACAGAACCTATCGACTTTTGCGGCGAGCCGGTGGATCTTGCCCGTCAAGATGTGCGCGAACGGTTGGAAAAGGAGTTGCTGCTTACCATTTGGGATCGGCCTCAGGTCATTTTGTGGATAAAACGCGCCCCCCGGTATCTGCCGGTAATTGAAAAGATGCTGAGCGAAAACGAAATGCCCGACGACTTAAAGTATGTTGCCGTTATCGAAAGTGCCCTCCGACCCCATGCCGGCTCGCGCAAAGGGGCCATTGGTTTCTGGCAGTTCTTGAAATCAACCGGCCAAAAATACGGACTCCGGATTAATGCGGAAATCGAT
>JASFTL010000417.1:0-4213 GCA_050053555.1 Desulfobacterales bacterium | reverse complement strand
TACTTTGAAATCAAAGCAGAGATCATAAAAGGCGCATGCAAGCAAAGAAAGGTTTGTCGGGCAAGGTCAATTATCTGCTATTTGGCAATGGAAAGATTGGGAATGATTGGCGCACAGCTTGCACGTCAATTGAACCTGACTCCTTCTGCGGTGAGCAAATTAATCAGCCGCGGCCGTCGTGATCCTGTTTCGAAAGATATTGCAAACGAACTGTTTGATTGAAACTTGCCAAAAGTTACTGAAAACCGAGCCAACCAGAACTAAATTTCAATATTTCACCAACGTCCCCTCTTTCGGTCGCTTATAATCGATGCATTCAAGGATTGTATTAAGGGATTTGAAAATGGGTAGGATTGTCATCACAAACAGTGCCGACTTGGTTCCCACATTGTTAACTATCATATTTTTGCTCAATAAAATTATGGCAACTGCCGGTATCTTGCAGATCAGTGTTGAGACAATTTCATCAGACCTACACTTTTAGGAAATTTCTTTTATTCCTGCTTCAACCGAATCGGCTATGGGAATAATCGCACCGAATCCGCTGACCTCAAACACTTCTTTTACATATGAATTCAGCGCACAGAGTACAAATTTACCATCTCTACGTTTCATTTCTTTGGCAGCGCCCAGTATCACCCGCAAGCCGGCACTACTGAGATATTCAAGGAATTCAAAATCGAAAAGGAGTCGGTTATTATCACCTTTGAAAATGGCGTTGATGGTCTCCTCTACTTCGAGCGCAGATTTTCCATCCAAGCGGCCTTTAAAGGCTAAAAAGACAATGCCGTTCTCCTCTTTTTGATTAATCTCCATTTCAAATCCTTTCGATGAACAAATTAAAACAACCGTTTAGAAACTTAGCCAAACAATTCAACATATATAATCATTTCAAAGGCCAAATCAACATATTATCGCAAGAATTTAGCAGCTAACAACTAATGAGTAAATCATACTGAAAATGATGAAATCTGCCAACGAATTTTTTTAGCCAATTTCCAATTTTCTTCGTGTTTTGGATTTCAATCTATTGAAAAAAGGAGCTCTTCCCATTCCGCGACTGGCGGACGGATTATCAGGGCGGAATTGCGCCGTAGCCTAACCCGCCTTCGCTCTATGGAGCTTCGGCGCGGTTCGCCTTGCCTTCCATCCCCGCAGTAAACTGCAGGGCTTTCAGGCGAAGGCGAATAAAAGGCTTGTGAAGAAAACAAAAAAATGATAATAGATCAGTGTTCAATTCGCATATATAGTGGCTGTAGAAAAAAACGCTTGAGTACCTGAACGTTTTTTTAACAACCCCTTATGCCGCCATCCCGTCATTCGGAACAGTAAAATGGAAAGCGGTATACGTGGCAGTTTTTTGTACGCTTTTGGGGAATTTATTTGGGATCTGGACTAAACAGATTTCGCCCTTACAGATCAACTCTGTTTCAGACCTTCTTCCGGCGGATCTCCCAATAAAAAGTACAAAAGTATATATAAGGAGGATCGCACCTATGGCTGAAGGTCGAATCAAATGGTACAATGAGAAAAAAGGATATGGCTTTATCGAATCGGATAAGGAGGGAGATATCTTCGTACACAGAACTGGAATCGAGGACCACGGTTTTTTTACACTTCGATCAGATGACCGCGTATCTTTTGAAGTAAAGCAGACCCAAAGAGGAAAACAGGCAGTCAATGTCAAGCGAATCTAGCTTTTCGCTGGCCTACTTTTAACCATGAATCGTTAAAGGCAGAGTCAGAGAGCACTCTGCCTTTTTTAATCCAGATTGGAGGACCATGAAGCAAAGATATTTTATTTCGCGCGACAAAAACACGAGTGAATTAACCATCGAGGAATATGCGGCCGTTGCCGGCAACTTAAAAAGGTATGAAATTAATGCCTTGTCCCAGGACGATTTTACCCTTCTATGCACTGAAACCTACGAAGGCAAAATGGTTAAAAAAGCGATATCACAAGGAAAGGAAGCCCTGGTTTCCATTTTGCGGACGGATAATTTATATCCCATCGGCATTTATGTCGATGTCATCGCCGATTCCGTAATTGAATTGTACGGAAAAGACGGTAAAACGTCTAAAGAACTTTTATTTGATGATTTGGATCTTTTAGCATCACTTCAAGAAGCCTAATCGGATAACACCGCTGCAAATCAGGCAATACAAAGCAGATCAATGAATACACTGCTCATATATCCGTCATTTCCAGACACCTTCTGGAGTTTCAAACACGCACTTAAATTTATTCACAAAAAAGCCGCTTTCCCTCCATTAGGCCTGCTGACGGTGGCGTCCATGATGCCCCGCAGTTGGCCGAAACGCCTTGTTGACACCAATGTAACCAAGCTCACTGAAAAAGACCTGGCATGGGCCGACAGCGCATTTATCAGCGCGATGGCCGTGCAACGGGAATCCACCCGCCAAATCATTACGCGATGTAAAGAAGCGGGCCTTAAAGTAATCGCCGGGGGGCCGCTTTTCACAGACGAATATGCCGAATTTGAAACGGTTGATCATTTTTTGTTGAATGAAGCCGAGCTGACCCTGCCGTCTTTTCTGGAGGAACTAAAGCAGGGATGCGCTGTAAATGTCTACAAGACCTCCGAGTTTGCCGACATTCGCAAAACGCCACCACCGATGTGGGGGCTGATTGATATGAAACGCTACGCTGCAATGAGTATCCAGTTTTCCCGTGGCTGCCCGTACAATTGCGACTTCTGCAATATAACGGCCTTGCTCGGACACCGCGTAAGAATTAAAACCGCCGCGCAAATCATTGCTGAGCTGGATTGCATTTACAATCTGGGTTGGCGCGGACAGATTTTTTTCGTAGATGACAACTTCATCGGGAATAAAAAGTATCTCATGGCAAAACTGCTGCCGGCAATTATTGAATGGCAGAAAGACAAAAAGCAAATCCAATTCAACACCGAAGCTTCTGTCAATCTGGCTGATAATGAACCTTTAATGAAGATGATGGTTGCAGCCGGGTTTAATTCGGTTTTTATCGGGATCGAGACGCCGGCCGAAGAAGGTTTGGCGGAATGCAATAAAAAGCAGAATAAAAACCGTGATCTGGTCGAAAGCGTAAAACGTATGCAGAGAACCGGCCTCCAGGTTCAGGGTGGTTTCATTGTAGGTTTTGATAGTGATACGCCCACTATCTTTCAACGGCAAATTGACTTTATCCAGAAAAGCGGGATCGTAACAGCCATGGTCGGGTTGCTGAATGCCCCGCCCGGCACGCAGCTTTATAACCGCCTCAAACAGGAGGGCCGCCTGGCCGGCTTGGTATCGTGCAATACCGACGGCACAACAAATATAATTCCACGTATGGACCTCAAGGCATTGAGCGACGGTTACAAAAAAATAATGGGACACATTTATTCGCCCAAAATCTATTATGAGCGAGTGAGGACGTTTCTGAGAGAATACAAGGCCCCGAAAACACGAATTCCGCTGGACTTTCAGCGCTTCATGGCGTTTTTCCGATCCAGCATCCGCCTGGGGATTTTCGGCAAAGAGCGCTTCCAGTATTGGAAGCTCCTATTGTGGACACTGCGCAGGCGCCCTGGATTACTGCCGCTGGCCATCACATTTGCCATCTACGGTCATCATTTTCGAAGAGTTTGTGAAATTCACATCTTATGACTCAGGCGCATTTCCAACTGATCTTTTTCTGAAGAGCACCAATTCAGACAATTTCTATCAATTCCACGTCAAAAATTAAGGTAGCGCCCGCCAGCGGATGATTCGCATCCAGCGTAGCCTTATCTTCCTTAACATCGGCAACTTTTACCTTGAATTCCTGGCCATCCGCTGTTTGAAGATTTAAATGAACACCAACGGCGAGTTTTATTCCTTCGGGCATCTCGTCTTTGTTTATATCAACCATCAAATCTTTGCGCGGTTGCCCAAATGCATCTTCCGGTGAAATCGTGAGCGTTTTTTTGTCGCCGACCTGCATACCGATGACGCCTTGCTCCAGTCCGGAAATGACATTGCCTTCTCCAATTTTAAATTCAAGCGGGCCACTATTTTGCGATGTTTCAACAACCGTCTCATCTTGCATTTTTCCGGTAAAGTGAATTTTAACCGTATCTCCTAATTTTGCTGTGGCCATATTATCCTCCCGTTTAGCTTTTTTTCTTCCTTGAATTGAAACAGGATCGCCAGATCTATATTCAATCATAATGATGATCGTTGGCGTTTA
>JASFTL010000416.1:0-4213 GCA_050053555.1 Desulfobacterales bacterium | reverse complement strand
ACTCAGGTAAAAACCGATCAAAAAGAATTGGCCGCCTTGGGCCAATCCATTGCACTTTTTTCTCACGGCGTCAAAAACATCCTGGAAGGATTGCAAGGCGGCGCTTACGTCGTTGATGAAGGCATCAAGGATTCGGATCTGGAGCTCGTCAAAAAAGGATGGAATGTTGTTAGCAAAAATATTTTCGATGTTACCGATTTTGTAAAAAATATACTCCACTCATCTAAAAGCCGCCGCCTCAGATTCGAAAATGTATCATCGGGCCAACTGGTCAAGGATTCAGTGGCATTATTCAGAGAAAAAGGCGCCGGTTTGCATATCCGTCTCAGAGAGCAAGTCAATCCCTATCTACCCAAAGTTTCTGTAGACGTCGCCGGCGTTCGCCGAGTGTTGAACAATTTGATCTGGAATGCAATAGAGGCCTGTATGAATGATACACAAAAAAAGAATCATTTTGTCAGTGTAAAATCTGACTTCTATGATGACGATCATATTGTCTTCGAAATAACGGATAATGGCATCGGAATGGATCAGGCCACCCAGAAAAAAATTTTTGACGAATTTTTTTCAACCAAAGGAAGTGGCGGTACCGGGCTGGGCTTATCGGTGGTGGATAAGATCGTCAGCATGCATGGCGGAAAAATTGAAGTGACTTCAACTCCGGGAAAGGGAACTAAATTCAGGATTATTTTTAAAATAAAGTGAACGAATCCCACCGACCCAAAACCAACTCAAGCATGTTCCAAAAAGGAGAAAACATGGATAAAAGCCATAAAATTGCCATTGTCGATGATGATACCGATTTTCTTTTTACCATCGGAACCTTTCTTGAAAGAAATGGTTTTGAGGTATTGGCTGCCGATAATGGTCAAAAGGGATTAAAATTAATCCGCAAAGAGCGGCCCGACCTAATCCTGTTGGATATCATGATGGAAACACTGTTCTCTGGATTCGAGGTCTGCAAGCAGCTGCGATCCGATGCGGATTTGAAAGATATTCCCATTATCGGTATCTCTGCCATGGCAGATGAATTGGACATCAACTATCGCCAATGGCCGGATTATGATTATTTCAGACCGGACGCATTTTTAGACAAACCTGTTGATAGGTCCCAATTGCTGCAGATGATACCGGAAGTTATACGAAAAGCGAAAAAGCGTAAACGCCGTACAAAATGGCAAAAGAAAATGGAAACGGATTGGGCCAAAAAGGCGTCTCAATCGCAGTGACAATGAAAACATATCTAGATTGTATCCCTTGTTTACGAATCTCTTTGTAACAGATCTGAAAATATTTTCTTCCTTTTTAAAGTAAAATGTCCGGTGATTGCCAGAGACTGCGGACGTGCTGTCGGCACTTTGGCGCTCATCGGCAATCGCTGATCATTTATTTCCTGAAAGGAGGACAAAATATGGCCAGGTTATGGCTGAACCTTTCTACGATAAAAAATGTTCTCCTCCTCCCAAATGATCCTTCTCAGGCTCTATCACGCTTCGACTTAATTCGTCTCAAAAACTGGATGTTGTTAGGAATCTATTTGGCCAATGCAGTCGCCTATATTCTCATGGAAAATTTAATATTCCGTGGCGGGCCCCTACCATCCGAAGAGTCGAGGCAATTGGTTTCCTTTATCGGCGATACATTCAGAGGTCTTTCTTTTGGCATAGGTATCTTCGTATTTGCAGTGATATATGAGAACCCCATTCGACGAACCCTGAATGATATCTTCCATAAACGTTCCATCTCCCATGAAACGATTGAGGCCGCCCGCCGCCGCTTACTTAATGAACCCTTCTATATGATGGCCTTGAATCTCGGTCTTTGGATTTTTGCTGCATTTTTTTTTACATATATATTTAACCGTCTTGGTGAACCCCCGCCGGTAGTTTTACGCATTTTCCTTATAAGTGTGAATACTGGATTGATCACAGCGGTCATGTGCTTTTTTCTGCTGGAACATGTCTCCCAAAGACACATATCACGTTTCCTTTTTCCCGAAGGAAGACTTTACAATACTTCTAAAACCATACGCATTCGGATTGTTATAAGATTCCTGGCATTGTTGTTTGCCTGCAATATCATCCCGCTTTTTTCTTTTATTCAATTATCCTATTTATCAGAGCCGGGTTTACAGGATACAAGCGTTGTCCTACAGGGGATAAGGACGGCTATTCTCACCAATTCCATTTTTTTCATTATCGTTGGTCTCAGTTTAACCCAGTTTGTTATCGTTAATTTTGCTGTGCCCTTAAAAGAAATCATTGAAGCCTTAAAGGATATCCGTAAAGGCAACTTTGACCGCAAAGTCATTGTCAGATCGAATGATGAAATTGGCTATACCGGAGACGTCGTCAACGAAATGGCTTTAGGTCTAAAAGAGAGGGCTCGGATGCAGCAATCTTTATTTCTGGCAAGAGAAGTTCAGCAAAATCTCCTTCCAGCAGTAAATCCAAAGATCGAGGGACTGGACATCGCTGGAAGCAGTATTTATTGTGATGAAACCGGTGGTGATTATTATGACTTTATCATCAGAGATGCCAAGGAAGATGCACAAATAGGCATCGCCATAGGTGATGTATCCGGACATGGTATTTCCTCTGCTTTGCTAATGGCCGCTGTTCGATCATCTTTGCGCCAGCGCTCATCCTTGCCTGGGGGCGCTGCAGAAATTATCTCCGACGTAAACCGTCAACTGGTTGGCGATGTGGAGGATTCGGGTCAATTTGTGACCATGTTTTATCTGACGATTGACCCTATAAAAAAGCATCTTCAATATATTCGGGCCGGACATGACCCTGCTATTTTTTATGATCCGAGCACAGACGCATTTGAAGCGCTGGGCGGCACGGGCATGGCGCTTGGAGTGGATAAAAATTGGCATGCGAAAGCATATACAAAAAAAGCGCTTAAAAATGGACAGATAATTTTTCTTAGCACGGACGGCATTTGGGAGGCCCGCAACCTTCAGGGGGAAATGTTTGGTAAAGGGTTTATCTACGACATTATTAGAAGCAATTCATCTCTGAGCGCAAATGAAATTCTCGATGCGATAATAGAATCTCTGCAAAAATTTCAAAATGGTGCTAGAATTGAAGATGATATTACCTTGGTGGTCATTAAAATCACCGATTGATTGACTTCTTCTAAGTTTATAAATACGCCCGATCGATGTTCATATGTGTGGAGAGACGCCTGCCTCATTTTGTTCTTAAAATCCATCAAATAGCCAAATCTTAAAACATCTCACTCAGATCTTCGCATCAATTCATTCAAAAGAACATTAAACGTTAAACATGAATATTGGCTTGAGGTGTTTTGATATGATCAGATGAATAATGGATTTCGAAGATTTTCAAAAAATATTTCGCAATTTTTCTAAATTTAATGCAGCATTCAAACAATTTCATTTTTTAAAAAGGCTAAGTACTTGAATCTAAATTGTTTATTTAATCCAAGTGCGATGGCATA
Source organism: Desulfobacterales bacterium (assembly GCA_050053555.1). GTDB lineage: Bacteria > Desulfobacterota > Desulfobacteria > Desulfobacterales > JAHEIW01 > JAHEIW01. The sequence goes on along the minus strand of JASFTL010000416.1, from coordinate 745 downwards.
TTTCATGCAAATTGGTTTTCAGCAGAATCCGCATGCATGAAAACCCATCGTTTATATAACACCCGCAAATTTTAAAAGGAGAATAAACAATGAAAATAGCTGTCAGTTCCACCGGAAAAAATTTGAATGCCCAGCTCGACCCGCGATTTGGCCGTTGCGCCTATTATCTGGTGTTTGATTCTGATGATATGGGCATTGAAGTGTACGCAAACGAAAGCGCTTCAATGGGAGGTGGTGCCGGCATTCAAGCCGCCCAATTTCTGGCCTCTAAAGGAGTGCAGGCCGTCATCACCGGCAATTGTGGCCCTAATGCGGTTGACACACTTTCTGCAGCCGGCATTGAGTTGTTTGCGGGTGAGCAAGGAATCGTAAAAGACGTTGTAAAAAAGTATGTCGCAGGCAATCTCAAATCAATAGATGAACCTACAGTAGACGGCCATTTTGGCATACGAGCAGGAACCGATACAGGCCGTGGAGATGGCGCCGGACGCGGTATGGGGAGCCGCAGGGGAATGGGTAGAGGTTTCAAAACGTCTAAAAATCGAAGTCTACCGGATAAAGGCGAGAATAAAAAATCCGGAGATCAGAAATTGGAGAACCTAAGGGAGCAGGCCGAGCTATTGAACCAGCAGATGAAAGGTATACTGAAGCGTATCAATAGCTTGGAGAAAATATGAGACGCGTTGATATCTTACCCGTTGAAAGTTGGGTTGAGCTTGAAAAGAAAATCTATAAAAGATCGGGT
>JASFTL010000415.1:0-4226 GCA_050053555.1 Desulfobacterales bacterium | reverse complement strand
AGGGTGTTGCGACTGCCGCCGGATGTTTTGTGGTGGTCTCACCCCTGGCCGTTTTAGCCGTATCCATCGTTTTCACTGTCGTCTTGATGATGGCGCGGCGGGTTTCAGCGGGTTCGCTTGCTGCCTCAGCCGCCTTGCCGTTGGCGATATGGTTCGTCACCGATTCTGCCGTCCTGACCGCCGCTGCCTGTATGATTGCCCTTTTGATTTTTATTCGTCATCAAGATAACCTCAAAAGACTCGTAGCCGGAACAGAGCCCGAATTTAAACGCCCAAGATCCACGCGAAAGTGATAATACCTGCCAGAAGAAAATGAGATTCAACTAAAAATTCCAGTCGAATGCCCGGAAACATTCGGGCCCTTTCATATACAAAGATAATAATCAATATAAAGATCGGGCAACTGATCAGTGCGAATCCCAGGCTTGAGGTCAGCTGAAATGCACTCGTAAGGACCAATCCGGCGACCAGTAAGGCCAGTATGACCTTTAGCAAACGGAGCGATCGTTTCTCGCCGAGTAGGATCGGGATGGTCTCTTTGCCCACTATCCGATCGCCCTGCATGTCCAGAATATCGAAAAATGCGGTTCGAACGAATACGATCCCGATTGCCCAAAACGCCACCAGCGCGTTTGTCCAGTTAATCATTCCGAACTTTGATAAAGGCGGCAGAACGGCTGTCACGATTCCCCAGGCAAGGGCAATCAAGAGGGTCTTTGAACCGGGAATATCTCTCAATCTGCGATATTTTATGTTTGCGAACCGCTCCGGTACCACCCTCATGTTGTAAGAGAGCCCCATGAGGCTCATGATCAACAGGGCCATAAACGGAAATAGCCCAATGCTGTAAGCGATGATCAGTCCGGCGGCTCCTGAAAATACAGCTAAAACGGTAAGCAGCGTTTCATGGTTATCGTAAAAATTTGCCCGGTCCGGATCATTGTACCGGTCGGCACGGGTGTCTGTCAGATGGTTAAGGATATGCATGGATTGCACATACAGCATGGAAATTAGAATATAGGGAAACGTCTGATGAATCCCCTGAAGCTTGTTACAGGCATAGCACAAAGCGCCGGCACCGATAGCGACATAAAAATTCGTCAACAAAAGCGCGCGCTGGATCTCAAAAATAAGCCGTCGCCAACCTTGTTTGCGTTTAAAAAGTAAGGCCTCCAGGGCTCGGTAGACTCTTTTGATGATCCAGTTGGGCGTAGATGCACCAGCGGTTATGCCGATTTGGCGGGCCGCCGCCAGCGTTTCCATATTAATGTCGACAAGATCAGTTTCGCTTTCAACGTGAAAGGCAGGCTTGCCGGTTTGGCGTGCAATATCAACCAGTCTTCTGGTATTACCGCTGCTGCGGCCGCCCACCACGATGACCGCATCGACCGATTCGGCCAGTCGTTGAACCTCTGCCTGTCGACGTTCGGTAGAATCGCAGATGGTCTCAAAAAATTTATAATGCGGATGGTTTTCAACCACCCAATTTTTTATCGAACGCCAAAGATGGGTGTTAAGGGTGGTTTGGGCTACAATGATCGCATTTTCAAAGGCCGGCAGCGCTTTCAGTTCATCTAAACTTCGTACGACATGTGCTTTATCTTCGGAATAGCCACGCAACCCGATGACTTCTGCATGATTTTTATCACCAACGATAATGATTGCATGCCCCTTTTTCGTGTGTCTTTTAATAATCGTCTGGACTTTGATGACCCGGGGGCAGGTCGCGTCAATAACGTTGAAACCGACCTCTTCAAGCTGGTCTTTTGTTTGCGGAGGAACCCCATGCGCCCGGATAAGTACTGTGCCGGAGCCCTGCTGCGGAATTTCGTTAAGGGCGGATATTCCTTTTTCTTTTAATATTTCAATAACTTGAGGATTATGAATCAGCGAGCCATATGTCGAAATTGGATTCGGGTGTTCTTCTGGGGAATCCAGGACCATTTCAACAGCCCTGCGAACCCCCATGCAAAATCCTGAAGTTTTGGCGATTACGATTTTCATTTCAGAGCTTATTTATTTTCATACGGTTGCGTCGCTGTTTCTTTGAGAGTCTGCGCGAGGGGCCTCTCTTTTTGGTGGTCGGTGTCCAGCCCGGATGATCTTCATCTTCGGATTTCGGCCCGTCGATCTGAACAGCCATTCCAATTTTAGCTTCAAACAATGCCGTACTGATGGTGGCTGCGCCATATGCGGCCACCGAATTGACGATCTCCAGATCAGAGCTGACCACAAGTGCTTTTTCCCTTTCCTTGAGGGCCATGCGCTTGATCACATCATCGGCGGATTCACCTCTGCGCGAAAATCGAATGGCAATACCTTTTTTGCGGTCTTGTGTCGGTGAAAAGGCCGGGCCATGGTGGCCGTCGAATACCACCGTTATGCGATGCGGCTTTTTCTTTCGGTATACCGCCAACATGTCCACCAGGCCATCGCGGCCTAGTATGATGTCCTTATGGTCCAGTCTGCTCAGGGTTGTCGATTGGCGGATAAGGTTATAGCCGTCTATGATGATATGAATGGACATCTATGGAGTCAATGCTATTAGATTGGCTGATTGACTGCTCATCGCTCGCTTGTAAGCCTGCGTAAAAGCAGTTGAAGCTGAAAGCTCAAAGCAATTGGCCAAATCATTTTTCCTTTCAGCCTTGAGCCTTGAGCTTTTAGCATTTGTTGTTTGGCATTAAAGGCCGATCCGTAACAACATAAGCAGCGCTTAAACGCATATTTGAGATGAATTCTAGATTTGGGTTTGTCGTAGACGTTGTATCAGGCGATCCAAATCATCATTGCTGTAAAATTCGATTTCAACCTTACCCTTTTGGCCGCGTCTTTTAATCGTAATTTTTGTGCCAAAATGCCGCGAGAGTTCATCAGCCAGACTCATCAGGTAATGGTCCTCAGCGCTTTTCCTTGCTACTTTTGGACGTTGTTTTTCGTCCTTTAACGTGCGAATTAGGTCTTCGGTTTCTCTGACCGAAAGCCCTTTTTTAACCACGGCGCGCCAAGCGGCCAGTTGTTGGGCGGAATTTTCGGCACCCAGCAGCGCTCTGGCATGGCCCATTGTCAGAGACTCATCAAGAATGCTGGCTTTGATTTGTTCGGGCAGCTGTCGAAGTCTTAAAAAATTGGCTACCGCTGATCGGCTCTTTCCGACCCGGGTTGCCGCCTGATCCTGGGTAAGATTGAATTCGGTGATTAAGCGGTGGTATGCTTCAGACTCTTCGATGGGATTAAAATTGGCCCGTTGAATGTTTTCAACGATGGATAGCTCCAGTAATTTGGAATCGCTAATGCGCTTGATGATTACGGGTACCTGGGCCAGTCCGGCCTTTTTTGCAGCCCGCAAGCGTCTTTCGCCGGCAATCAACTCATACCCGTCATCTTCTTCACGGATTAACAGGGGCTGCAGAATGCCCTGTTTTTTTATCGATTGGCAAAGCTCATCCAGTTCATCTTTGGGAAATTGAAGACGGGGCTGAAATCGGTTGGGTCGAATAAGCTTTATATCACAGTAGAAAAAATCCTTAGAGGGCTCATCGGCTTCTTCAATTTCAGGAATGAGGGCACCCAAACCTCTTCCCAGGGCTATTTTTTTGCGTCTGGCGGGTGCGTCTGATTTTTCTGTTGTTTTTTGCTTCTGCATTTATATTCCCAGTTAATTTCTTGAGGGCGCGGAGATTTTTTATTATCTATCCTTGATGATCCGCGACGGGCCTGAATATACCTTATGCCGTCACATAATGGGTTATGGTAAAAACTTCTCGACCCCTCAATTTCTAAGAATCTCTTTTGCCAGCTCAAAATAGCTTAGGGCGCCAGCGGATGTGGCGTCATAGAGCAATATGGGTTTGCCAAAGCTTGGCGCCTCGCTTAAGCGAATATTTCTTGGCACCATTGTTTTAAATACCAGATCTTTGAAATATTTTTCAGCCTCTTCTGCAACCTGATATGCGAGGTTGGTGCGTTTATCAAACATCGTCAGCAAAATTCCGGCAATGGTTAAATCCGGATTCAAGTTGCGCTTAATGCGTTTTACGGTGCTGAGAAGTTGTCCCAGTCCCTCTAAAGCGTAATATTCGGCTTGCAATGGTATCAACAACGAATCAGCGGCGGTTAGGGCGTTTACCGTGAGAAGGCTCAAAGAAGGCGGGCAGTCCAAAAATATATAGTCAAAAGCGTGATCAAGGCCGCCAACGAGTTTTTTTAGTGCCATTTCGCGATCG
>JASFTL010000414.1:0-4228 GCA_050053555.1 Desulfobacterales bacterium | reverse complement strand
TCTTTTGCTCGAGGGCTGTGTTGCGATCCAATTCAAAATGCTCACGTACTATCGTGTACGCTCCGCTTTTGAATCGAATCGCGCCTTGCCCTCAAACAAAACACGGCGTTTTAAATTATTCTCAATCTATTTTTGAGTATTTATGAGTTTCCCATTTATTAATGGAAACCGATTCGTCGATGCTTTTATTCAGGTGAAAGCTGGGTTTCAAGCGCGCTGGCCTTTTCTTTTAAGAGGAAATGATAAATTAAATCACAGTAACGATCCAATTCTACCATACCTTTTCCGGACACGGCGTAACGCCAGAAGCCATAAAGCTTTGCCAGATTGATCATGCGCTGGCTGTAAGATTTCCAGTTAAACCGTTCCGCAACCCTTTTAATTCCATTTTCTGATATCGTTTCCCAGTAATTCTGATTTTTTTGGCTATGCTCCACAAAATTTTCCAGGCTGCTTGTGATCAGCTCGGGCTTGCTGGTATTCATTAAAAAACCACTGACACCGTATTCAATAATTTCCAGCGGGCCGCCGAATTTCGGCGCAAAGGTGGGAAGTCCGGTAGCCATGGCTTCGATGATCGTGAGACCAAAGGCTTCAAATAAAGCGGGCTGCACAAATATCCCCTTGTGATCGGCAATTACACGATAGGCTTCGCCGGTATCGAGTTTGTTGATGCTGGGCAGCCAGCGGAATTTACCATGCAGATTATAACTTTCGATGAGATCATAAGCCTTAATGATCTCGTTTCGCTCTTCAGAATCACTGGAATCTTCGACATGAATGGTACCCGCTGCGAAAATGAGATTGCAGGAATGCTGAAGCTTTTTGCTCATGCCAAACGCCTGGACCAGGCCGGTAATATTTTTTACCTTGTCAAATCGGGCCATCGTGAAGATGGGCATTTTATCCGGCTGATCCAAACTGCCGTAAATATCTTCTGAATTATCGTGAAACAGCCGGTTCTCCCACTGCTGCCATTTTGTCTGTATTCTTTTTTCTTTTTGGTAATATGGAAAATACAACTCTTCTTCGACGCCGGGGGGGATGACGTTAAATTTGGGCGCAAACAGATTGACGCCGTTGATCACCTGGTAAAGCCGCGGCATTGAAAAGAACTGGTAAGATTCGTACTGCCCCATCGTATTTTCCGTTCCGATGATTTCCTTCAATGTACTGGTGATAATGAAGTCCGATTTATTCATCGAAAAAATATCCGCTGTATATTGCAGTGAAAAATGATAGTCTTGCTCGTTTTCCTGCCAGTGCAAATCGGAAAACGCATATTTGGTCTTTTCAAGCGCATGCGCAATGGTGCACTGAATGACATCCAACTTGTCGGAAAGCAGGGAGGCCACCAGGTTGCCATCTGAATAATTGCCGATAATGAGGTCCGGGCGTCCTTGAAATTCACTCAACAATTCTGTGGCGGCATCTTCTGCAAATGTCTCGAGATAGGGCCAGATTTTAAACCGCGAAACCCAGTGCTTGACGATGTTGTATTGACTGTCTCTGAAAGGCACTCTCAGAATATAGCTGTTGGCGGTCTGAAAAATTTCTTCCTTGCGCTGATCACAGGTTGTGTCCTGTGCTTCTGGGATTAAACGCGTCAACACGACGATTTTGGGTTCGACATCCAATCCGGTCAGTCGAATTTCTTTTGTTAAATGCTTTTCAAGGGCCCGCACCTGATCGAGGATATAAATAACCTGACCGCCGGTGTCCGGCTTGCCCAGCGCATTGGTTTGTCCGAACCATCCATGGGGAGAAATAATGGCAATCTTAGAAATAAGGGGCATCGGCACCCGGGATATAAAGTGTTCCAACAGGTGATCGGTGGGTTCGTTGATAAGGTCAAGCAAGGTTTGAACGGTTTCTGATATGCGCTGCACGGTATTTCCCCAGCCAACCTCGAATCCCTCTTTTCTCATCCGGGTTTCAACGCTGTTGTATGGGGCCTGCGGGTCTTTGCGTTTCAGCCATTCCAGCATTTTTTCAAGCTTATTGTAAAATGTGTCTAAATTTTTGATAAGCGCACCGTTGACCAGCAACTGTCGACCGTTATGCTGATGGAGCTGAATGAAATCAAACAGCTTGGCATTCCACTCATCGGGCCGGCTGAAAATGTTGCTGCACATATAGCGATTCAGGAAACGGATACCCTTGCCGACGGTGCGGGTATCCCGAATCGACGGTGAAAAATCATAAAACGGCATAAAATCGATATGCAGATGATGATTGCCCATTTTCTTCTTCAGGACATTAGAATCTCTTAAGTCCAGATAATCTGTAAGCGAAATTTCTTCCATATAATCGCCGTCCAGTCCGATGCGGTAAAAACGATACTTTGCGATTGCATAACGGTGCAGCATCACCAGCGTTCCATCAGCCAGGAAGAGCTCCTGCGCCTTTTTTAAAAAATTGAACATCGATGAGTCCCGGCGAAACTTTTGAGACTTATGATGTTGATCGCAGTACTGGCGGAAAAGCTGGATGATGCCGTTTCGAAGGCAGCTGCCGGTCAGCTCGTTGGTAACAAACACCACAAATTCTTTGAAATCCCTGCGATCCTTTTTGTTCAGGATCTCATTCAAGACATTTTTCATGATCAATCCATCATTCTTTAGCGCTGAGTGGCTTTCTTAATAAATTGATATCGCTCAATTCCTTCAAGTATTCCACCGGAAAATTTTTGTTTGGCAAAGTAAATGCCTCGCATGCCTTTCAGCTTTTTAAGCTCGGGGCTGTAGTTGCCCACCACCACGCCCAGGGGTTCTCCCCGCAGCATCTCTTCATCATTTCCGGAATCCCCGCAGACCAGAAAATTTCCCAGAGGAATTTCCCACTTATAGCTCAGGTAGCGGATGGCCTTGCCCTTGGATGCCCGATAAGGAAGAATATCCACATATCTGTCCTGGGCATAAATCAGATTGTAACGGCATTGATTCTTGAGCAGGCGCTCATGAATCATCGCCAGGCGGTCTTTGGCCGGCTCGATTTCATAGCTGATTTTAAAACGCCGCTGGGCTTCAGTTTTCTGGTATTTTAAAAACGCAAAGTCCTTGATCAGGTCGACAATTTTTTCGCGGTTCCACTTGGCGGATATATGGGTTTCCCAGCCGCGACCATGATGCAGGTTTTTTCCGTAGTTAATTTCTGAACCCACAGATGTGATCAGGACATCCGGCAGAGGTACCTGATGTTTTTCTAAAAACGCGGTCGCTGATTCAATGGTACGGCCGGTTGCCAGACCAAATCCAATATGTTTTCTGTTTTCCTGAAACAAGTTTAAAAGCGCCGGCAGGTGCTCGTTGCTGTCGCCGATCAGGGTGTCGTCGATATTGGCAACGATGAAATAGTTCAGCCGTGCCAGTCGTCGGCCAATGGCATCAGACGGCACAGCGATTTCCATCTTCTCTTCATCTTGCTCTGCAAAAATGCGACCAATTTGCTTAATATAGGACGTTGCATGGCTTTCCCATGTGTAGTGTTTACGAACATTCATGGTGCCGGCTTTGGAATACTGCTTCCATTTTTCATTGTCGGTAATGATTTGTTTGACGGCATCGGCGATGGCTTTGGTGTCGGTGGTATCGACCAGGATGCCGCACATACAGTTTTTAACGATATCCCGCGGTCCCCCGTCGTCAGGGGCTACAATCGGCAGTCCGCAGGCAGCGGCCTCGATCAACGTGAGACCGAAAGGCTCCGACAGAGCGGAATTGACGAACACGCCTTTTTTCTCCGCTGCGAGCCGATAAAGCTCGGGTACTTCGTGTTCGAAATCGTGTTTCTTGGGGATGGCAATTTTACCGTATAAATCATATTTGTCCATGAGCAGCAGAATTTCGGTAAGAACATCGCGTTCATTGTCTTCCATTTCGGTGATGTCCTTGCGGATGCCGGCAAAAACCGCTAAATTGGCCATTGACTGCAGTTCCAAATCCTCACCAAAGGCTTTGATCAATCCGGCAATATTTTTACGCTTGTCCGGGCGACAAAGTGATAGAATGACCGGACGGTCGGGATGCATGAAGAAACGATTCAGCTCCTCCAGCATTGAGGCCTGGGCATACATTTCGATTTCTTCCTTGGCAGTCTCCGACAGCATATCGTGATAAAACGGGTAAAATTTTTCAATGTCCAGCCCCGGTGGTATGACGTGATAGGTGGGCATTTCCTTATTATCATATTGTCCGTATTGTTCGGTGTAATGATACGGCGACCACCG
>JASFTL010000413.1:0-4246 GCA_050053555.1 Desulfobacterales bacterium | reverse complement strand
ATGGTCTTTCCGCAAAGCACTGCTCGAAGCGACTGCTCCTTACACCCAAGATCGGGTGCTGGCATCATCCGGCTTGTCTTTAGCGCTTTATGAAAAACTCATTATTGAGCTGATGGGTGCCCGCAAACCCCTGGTGCTGGGTACCGGCACCGGCGCGGGTGATTTAAACGGCCTGCAGACGAATATGGCGGCAAATTTATTAAACCTGCTGCTCGATCCGAATTTAGAATTGCTGGATTTCGATAATCGCCACCGCGTTGAAATTGCAGCCAAACGCTCGGATATTCTGCAATTCTTTAACCGCCTGAAAACGGATGCCGTTGATGTCTTAATACTCAATAATGTCAATCCGGCTTATAGTCTACCTCCCCATAGCGGAGTGAAAGAAGCCCTGGTACAAAATGATCTGTTTGTGGTCAGTTTCAACAATTTCATGGATGAAACCGCTCAGTTGGCCGATCTGGTTTTTCCAGTCGCCCTGCCCTTGGAAACCTGGGATGAATACGGCGGCTGGCAAACCGTCAACTCCACCCTCCAGCCAGCAATGGGCAAATTAACCCGCGCGCCCCACATCGGCGACGTGATATTGGAGACCGCTTTTGAAAATCAGAAACAGACAGCAAATTATAAAGCCTATCTATTTTCCAAGCTGATCTCGGATCGCAAAATTGATGATGAAAAAGAATGGGTGCAAATACTCCAGGTGGGCGGTGCGCTTGATTTCCCTGCAAATGCCCGATCACCAGAACTGAAATTGGCGCCCGAAAGAATAAGGAGCGTCCTTTCCAAAACCGCGGAACCCTACAAATCGGATTTGACACTGACGGCAATGCCTTCCATCCGATTTTTTGACGGCAGAGGTGCCAACAAACCCTGGCTGTGTGAAATACCGGATCCACTGAGCAAGGTGGCCTGGCAAAGTCCGGTCCTCATGCACCCTGAAACATCAAAAAATCATAACATTGTCCAGGAAGACATCATTCAGATTGAATCGCGATGGGGCAGCTTAGAGGCACCGGTATATGTGAACGAATTTGTGCGGCCTGGCTTGCTGGTCATGAATATCGGCCAGGGACATCAAGCCTTTGGGCGCTATGCTGAAAACAAGGGAGTCAACCCCAGTACCATATTGCCGCCTGAGGCCGATCAGAATTCAGATGGCCCTGTATTTTCAACTAATGATATTAAGATCCGTCGAACCGGCCGAACGATGAAGCTGGCAGCGATGTACGGCAGCCGCACACAGCATGGGAGGACTTTTGCACTAAGCCTCAGCCTGGCCGAGTTAAAACAGGCAGAAATTCCTAAAAAAACCGGTCTGACCATGGAAGATTTTCCCATAACGCTGCCGTTGCCTGAAGGTTATGATCCTAAACGGGATTTTTATCCTCCCCATGATCACGAAAAATACCGCTGGGCGATGGTGGTCGATCTTGACCGCTGCATTGGATGCGGCGCCTGCACGGCTGCCTGTTACGCCGAAAATAATATCGGTATTGTGGGAGAGGAACAGGTCATCCAGGGGCGCGAGATGTCGTGGCTGAGCGTAGAGCGTTATCAAGACCCGCAGCGAAGAGAAAAGATCACATTTCTGCCACTTCCCTGTCAGCACTGTGATAACGCACCGTGCGAATCGGTCTGTCCGGTGTATGCACCCCACCATTCAAAAGAAGGAATCAACAACCAAATTTACAACCGATGCATCGGAACGCGTTATTGCGTCCAGAATTGCCCCTATAAAGTACGGCGATTCAACTGGTTCGCCTGGCAGTGGCCTGAGCCCATGAATGTGCAGCTCAATCCCGATGTCACCGTTCGCAGTAAAGGGGTCATGGAAAAATGCTCATTCTGTATCCAGCGCATCAAAGTCGCTCACAGCAACGCCAACAATGAAAAGCGCATGATCCGTGATGGTGAGGTCATCCCGGCCTGCGTGCAAACCTGCCCCACCGATGCGCTGGTCTTTGGCAGTTTGATGGACAAACAAAGTCGGGTCAGACAAATGGTGGATGACCTCCGGGCCTACCAGGCCATGGGTTATTTGAATACCAAGCCGGCGGTCATCTACCTTAAGAAGGTTCTACATGAAATATAAAAATTGAGCGTCTCGCTGATTGCGAGACTAGAGGAGCGGCCTCATGGGCCTTGAAGAGCGTTCCGCTTCGCGGAACTTTAGGTTGGCGGCCATAAGCGCCTCAAATGCAGCGCAGAAACGGCGCGGAGTGCTCTTCTAGTTCCACTATCAGTGGAACGATCAGCTCAAAAACAATGGAATAGCATCACTTAAACTCTAATTTATTTATCCAAAAACTGACCTTCGGAACATTGAAATGAGCCAGCTCACATACGCAAGTATTGATCAAACGATCCTGGACACCTTAAGCCCGGCCAAGAAATATTACTGGGCCATTGTGGCGGTTTTATTCTTAGGTGTGCTGATCGGGGCCGCATGCTGGACCTATCAGATTTTTGTCGGCATCGGGGCCGGTGGTCAAAACAATCCGGTCGCCTGGGGCACCTATCTGATCAATTTTGTCTTCTGGGTGGGGATTGCGCATTCCGGAACCCTGATTTCAGCTATCCTGCACCTGTTTCGGGCCGGCTGGCGTAATCCCATAGCCCGGGCAGCCGAGACCATGACCGTTTTTGCGGTTTGCATTGCCGGGCTTTTTCCTTTTATCCACCTGGGGCGTGTCTGGCAGGTCATGTACATGCTCCCTTATCCCAACCAGAGACTCCTGTGGCCCAATTTTTTATCGCCGTTGATGTTTGACGTGATTGCCATCAGTACCTATCTCACTGTCAGCACCCTATTCTGGTACACCGGTTTGCTGCCCGATTTAGCGGCCATCAGAGACCGATCCGAGGGAACACGCAAGAAAATATTTACTCTTCTTTCCATGGGCTGGACCGGCGCTCATGAGCAGTGGCGGCATTATACCCGGGGGTATCTGTTTTTTGCCGCTCTGGCGACACCGCTGGTCATTTCGGTCCACAGCGTGGTGTCCTGGGATTTTGCGCTGGGGATCGTGCCCGGCTGGCATACCACTATTTTCGCGCCCTATTTCGTGGCCGGTGCCATCCATTCCGGTCTGGCCATGGTGCTGACCCTGATGATTCCAATGCGCAAAATTTTCAAATATGAAAAAATTATCACCAGAGATGTTCTTGAGAATGTCGCCAAAACCATTGTTTTCACCGGTCTGATTGTCGGCTTTGCCTATGCCACCGAATTTTTCATCGCCTGGTATAGCCGAAACTCGGTTGAAATCGAGCAATTTCGCTGGCGGGCAGTGGGTGATTATCGCTGGGGCTTTTACTTCATGGTAGTTTGCAACACGCTGATTCCACTGCTGTTTCTGTTTAAGAAAGTGCGCACCACCATCGCAGCCCTTTTCATCATCTCGCTGATTGTCAATTTTGGTATGTGGTGGGAACGATTTGTCATCATTATCGGCGGTGTGGCGCGCGGCTTTTCACCCCATGCCTGGGGATTATACACGCCCTCAATCATTGAGTATGGCATCATGCTGGGAAGTTTTAGCCTGTTTTTCTTCTTATTCGTATTGTTCGCCAAGCATTTGCCATCCGTCTCGATGACGGAGATGAAAGAAACCCTTGATCATGGAGGCAGCCATGCAGGGTAAACGCTACATTATGGGACTTTTTAAAAATGAAGACCAGGTGGTTTCAACGCTGGCAGCGCTGAAAGAATCCGCCTATAAATTCCAGCGCGTGCACAGCCCGATTCCGAGTCATAAGATTATGGCAGCCCTGGATCTAAAGAAAAGCAAGGTCGGCTGGTTTACCCTGACGGGTGGCATTCTTGGTCTCATCAGCGGATTCGCCCTGGCTGTCTATTGTTCGGTCGAATGGGATTTGATTGTCAGCGGAAAGCCGATCATATCGCTGATTCCGTTTTTTATCGTTGGATTTGAGTTTACGATCCTCTTTGCGGTTTTCGGTAATATCGTCGGTCTGCTCACGCAGACGCGCTTGCCCAGCTTTAAAGGAATCGAACATTACGACCCGCGCTGCTCGGGTGAACATTTTGGCGTGCTGGCCACCTGCGAGCCCATGCAGCAGGATGATCTGAAGGATTTTTTCAAGCAAAATGGTGGAGAAGCAAAGGTATTTGACTAAACCGGGTTATACCAATACCCGCGTGAAAGCATAAATATATTTTATAACCGGGCATCATACATTTTGAACCGCAGAACAAGGAACTGAAGAATATCGAAGCAAA
>JASFTL010000412.1:0-4255 GCA_050053555.1 Desulfobacterales bacterium | reverse complement strand
GGAAACACTTGCTGCAAAAGATGGGCATCATAATCGAAGAAAACTGCCGCCTGGAAGCCCTGGTTACCGAACAGAACCGAATCTTTAAAGCTGAAACGACCCGGGGGGATTACACAGCCGATGATTATGTGTTGACCACCGGAGCATGGACACCTTCCATCACCCGGACACTGGGCTTAAAACTCCCGGTCCAACCCGGAAAAGGCTACAGCATCACCATGGAAAGACCTGCGGCCTGCCCGAAAATTCCCTGTTATTTTTATGAAAAACATGTGGTGGCCACTCCCTGGAAAAGCGGATTTCGTCTAGGCGGCACCATGGAATTTTCAGGATTAAACTCCAAAATTATTGCCGCGCGAATTCAAAATCTAACATCCGTGGCCAGGGAATATTTAAAAGAACTCACCGGACAGCCCATTATCGAGGAATGGGTCGGCATGCGCCCCATGGTTTACGACGACCTGCCGATCATCGGCCGGGCCCCGTATCAGCGTAATCTGGTCATCGCAACCGGTCATGGGATGTCGGGCATTTCGATGGCCACAAGTACAGGAAAACTGGTGAGCGAAATCATCGGCGACGGTGAACCCCATATCGATCCGGCGGCATTTGCCGTCAATCGATTTCAATAATTTATTTAAAAAAAAGATAAAACAAGAGCGGAGTCATGCGATACGGAGCAATGAACTTTCCCGTAAAACCGGTAAGCCAGGAGCTTGAAGATATCGCTTCTTTAGGATTTGATTACGTTGAACTGACGATGGACCCCCCCCAGGCACATTATACGACCATCAGGCAAAATATGGATTCCATCTTGAGCTTTTTAAAAACGCATTCGATGAATGTTATCTGCCATCTTCCGACCTTTGTGTCTACCGCCGACCTGACCGACAGCATCCGTGAAGCATCGTTGCAGGAAATGTTTAATTCACTGGAAGTCGCCGCTGAGCTCGGCTCTCTAAAGGTCGTTTTGCACCCCGGCCATATCGGCGGGCTGGCTGTTTTTGTCCGGGAGACCGTAATGGCCTATGCGAACGACAGTCTGGCGGCCATCATCGGCCGCGCGGAACAGCTGGGGCTCTGCGTTTGCCTGGAAAATATGTTCCCCAAATGCCGGGCATTTTTTGAGCCCGCTGATTTTGTTGAAATCCTGCAGCGCTTTCCAAAACTCAAGCTGACCCTGGACACCGGGCATGCCAATATCGGCGCCCGGGGCAGCCGGCGCACTTTGGATTTTATCAAACAATTCGGTCCGCGTATCGGCCACATCCACGTCAGTGATAATTTTGGAGAACGGGATGATCACATACCGGTGGGCTCGGGCACAATCGATTTTTCAACAATAACAAAAACCCTGAAAACATGCGGGTACGACGATACCACCACGCTTGAAATATTCTCAGAAGACCGCCGACAGTTGCAGAAAAGCCGTGATCTGTTTGATCAGATCTTAAAAACAGCTAACCGAGACCAAAGTCAGATGTCAGAAGACAGCGGACAGAGGACAGAAAACATCGCACAGATAATATAGGCTAAAGCGGTGGAGCCGTTTTTATTCAATTACCTTCTGTCTTCTGTTATCTGTTATTTGACATCTGACATCAGTAAAAGAATAAGGACAAGCGAACATGGCCTTTTTATTTATCGCACAGGACATCAAAGCGACCTCCTGGGTGAAGCATCTCAGCCGGCTGGATCCTGGCATCGATATTCGCATTTGGCCGGAGGTCGGCAATGCGGATGATATTGAATTTGCGTTATGCTGGAATCATCCGCAGGGCGAATTTAAGAAATATAAAAATTTAAAATGCATCGCATCCCTTGGTGCCGGCGTGGATCACCTCATACGCGATCCGGATCTTCCCACAAATGTGCCGATCACGCGAGTGGTGGAGCCTTCCATGGTGCAGTCGATGAGCGAATATGCTATTTTAGGCGTACTGAACCACTGCCGCCAGTTCGATTCCTACCGCACCGATCAGGCTCAAAAAAAGTGGCAGCCCCGGATACCGCTGTTGGCCGCCGATATACGTATTGGCATCATGGGCTTAGGTCAGCTTGGCCAAGATGCAGCTCATAAACTAAGCTATCTGGGATTTCAGGTTAGCGGCTGGAGTCAAACACCAAAAGACATCAAAGGGGTAAAATGTTTGGCCGGGGAAAACGCGCTGGATGAATTTTTATCCCAAACCCGCATCCTGATATGCATGCTGCCATTGACTCCGAAAACAAGAGGCATACTCAACCATAAGACTTTTGATAAACTGCTTCCCGGCGCCTATGTGATCAATGTGGCCCGGGGACAGCATCTGATTGACAAAGATCTGCTCGCTGCAGTGGATTCAGGGCAACTGGACGGCGCCTGTCTGGATGTATTTGAGGTTGAACCCCTACCCGAAGACCACCCGTTCTGGAGTCACCCTAAAATTAAGGTCACGCCTCACATTTCCAGCATTACTTATCCCCAAGCGGTCGCACCTCAAATTATTGATAACTATCATCGAATGAAATTAGGAAAAGCACTTTTGCACCAGGTGGACATTAAGCGTGGCTATTAGCCCGGCGGCCATCGATGCGGTCGAGACTTTCGATTAATCGGAAACTGGTTTGAATCGGGATTTCAAACTTTCAAAATCAGCCCGGGGGATCTGTTGCCAGGGTGCGGTGGGCCTAAACTGGATCGTTGATTTTGCGTCCGGAGAAAAAAACTTGCCAGACAGAAGCTCGGGCTTGATGAGTCGATATTTAAACTCATCTCCGAGGTCCAGAATGAGGTCTAAATCATCGTGATCTTCGAGCAGCTCCACCAGAAGTATGTTTTGGATACGGCCGCTGCCCTTTAAGTATCGCTGGCCTTGAGGTCCTGCAAAGATTTCAATAAAGGCATCTTCGATCATGACTGCGCGTTCGTCCGGTGCAATGATAAACGCCAGTTCCACTGCATATTCGCCTTCGGCAAACGGGATCCAACTCGCCATATTCATTTTCCCTCGATAAATAAGGTCATCATAAAACTTGTTTTTAATGTGGCGCAAAATTTAGAATATGCTCATCCTGTATATAAGAATATATCGATCCGGTTTCAAGATCATATCTCTTTTAGGCATCCTTAAACGAGGATGTTTGCTTCGCAGCGAAACGGGATATCCGGGCGATTAAAAAACACGATACTTGCAATTGCACAAATATCTCTGATATGCCGTCTCTTGCATTTAATACCTGAAATTTGCCCCGCTGCGCAGGATGACGCGTCTAAATTTAAAGATACAAAGGGGCTCCTCATGAAAATTAATGAGAAAATGAAAGCACCCGCATCTTCACGTATATTCTACGGCTGGTATGTAATGGCTGCCAGTTTTTTGCTCCTTTTTTTCCAATCCGGAGCTCGATTTTCTTTTGGGATCATGTTCAAGCCCATGATGGCCGAATTGGGCTGGAACCGGACGTCGATCTCATCGGTGTTCTTTCTAAATATGGTTTTTTTCGCCCTGACCCTCAGCGCCGCCGGCAGGCTTTATGATCGCTACGGACCAAGATGGGTGATTTTTATTTCAACTCTACTGCTGGCCGCCGGTTATACGTCCACATCATTGGTTCGATCCCTGTGGCAATTTCATCTTTTTTACGGGGTGGTGACAGCAATCGGAACCGGTGGTGCAACAATACCATTGTTTGCCGCATTGATGAGCAAATGGTTTGAAAAACGCAGAGGCCTGGCCATCAGCTTAGCCCTCTCCGGCACCTGCTTGGGCCAGTTTGTCCTGGTGCCGATTTTCAATCGATTTGTTTTAATATATAGCTGGCGGGCCTCCTATCTTATCATGGGTTTGATTATTCTTGTTATTAATACCATTCTGGCGCTAACTGTTTTTAAGGGCAATCCGGAAGATTTAGGCTTGCAACCTTACGGGCATGAGGGACCCGAAAACAAGATCGATCCGAGCGAATCTGGAAATTCAGTGCAGAGCGAAAAAGATTTGAATCTACGGCAAGCCATGAAATCCTTCTCGTTCTGGCTTTTTCTGGTGTTTATGTTCATCTGCGGTGGCGGCGATTTTTTAGTCGCCACCCACCTGGTTCCATTTGTAACCGATTGCGGCGTCTCCCCGACCACTGCCGCCAACATGTTGGCTCTTTACGGTTTGATGAGTCTGGGCGGCATTCTGGTTGCCGGACCGGCCTCGGATCTCATCGGAAACAAAATTCCTATCGGTGCCACCTTTGCATTGCGCCTGCTGTTGTATGTAATGATTTT
>JASFTL010000411.1:0-4259 GCA_050053555.1 Desulfobacterales bacterium | reverse complement strand
TCACTTCGGGCCTCGGATCCATAACTGCCGGATGCAGGGAATAATCGATCACCGCTTTTCCCTCTGCCAGGGCCTTTTTGCGTTCCAGGGCTTCGATCAGAGTTTCGCCCTTTTGCTGCAGGTCAAAATCCACCACACAGGTCACACCGCCGCAGGCTGCTGCGATGGTGCCGGTTTCATAATCATCTTGAGCATAGGTCCCCATAAACGGCATGCAAAGATGGGTATGCGGATCGATCGCGCCGGGAAGAAGATAGTGTCCTTTGGCATTGACCACTTCATCAGCCGGATTGTCTAAATCTGTCCCAATCGCTTTGATTTTTTCTCCGTCTGCAAAAACATCAGCTTGATAACGACCTCTGGCATTAACGATCGTACCACCTTTAAATAACACACTCATCTGGCCCCTCCTTTGTAAATGGCTCATATTTTATTTCTTTTTCCAGACTGCGGTCCATTACGGCAGTCTCTTGTCGTTTCCATTCTTTCGGCATTTCCTTGTAAGAAATCAACTCCGGAACCGGACAGACGAATTTGCAAAGCATACAGCTTAGGCATTTGTCTTCGATCAAATTCGGCCGGCGGTTTTCGGCATCCCATTCAATGGCCTGGCCGGCGGCATCCTGACAGACAATGTAGCACTGCCCGCAGCCGATGCACTTATCCAGATCATACTGGGTAATTCCCTGACGCTCCAAATCAAAGGCCTCGGTTTCGTGGAGGTTCGGCAGGGCTTTTCCAATCAACTCCGAAACCTGTTTCACACCGCGTTCGGCCATGCAATCGGAAAGACCCTCGATCATGTCTTCAACAATTCGATAACCGTAGTGCATGATTCCGGTAGTTACCTGAATCGTTGTGGCACCCAGCAAGATGTATTCCAAGGCATCAATCCAGGTCTCGATTCCGCCGATGCCCGAAAGCGGCAGATTTAGCTCGTCATTCTGGGCCATGGAGGCAATGAAATTCAATCCGATGGGCCGCACCGCAGGTCCCGAGGTACCGCTGATGGCACCTTTTCCGAATACGTTGGGTGTGGGTACAAAATCATCCAAGTCGACCGAAGAAATGCCTCGTACGGTATTAATGGCGGAGATGGCGTCCGCGCCCCCATTCTTGGCATACATGGCCGGTTCATTCATGTCCGTGATGTTGGGGGTCATTTTGGCCATCACCGGAATGGATACCGCCTCTTTGACAGCTGCGGTAAATCCTTCAAGCAGCGCAAAGGCCTGGCCGACCTTATGACCCGCCCCTTCGATGCACATGTGGGGACAGGAAAAATTAAGCTCCAGTATATCAGCCCCGTTGTCTTCAGCCGCTTTGGCCAGATACACCCATTCATCGGTGAAAAACCCCATTATACTGGCAACAATGGGATGATCCGGGTAATTCTTTTTCAGATACAGAAACTCCGCAAGGTTATCCTTCAGGGGACGGTCGGAAATCATTTCAACATTTTGCACGGCCATTTCCTTTTTGCTGCCATAATGAACGCAGTGCATTCGGGGTGAGGGATGGATGATCGGTAAACGGTCTGAATTCAAGGTCTTAAATACCACGCCACCCCAGCCGGCATCAAATGAACGGGCGACCATCTCGGCACTGTTGGAAACCGGCGACGATGAGAGTAGAAACGGATTTTTAAACTTTACACCGCAAAAATCGACGGATAAATCAATGTTGTTAATCACAATATTGCCTCCTTCTTCAATGGCTCAGAAGTTCCAGATTCAAGGGCTTGTTCGATTGGTTTTATTGGTCTTATTGGTTGAATTGGTTGAATTGGTTGAATTGGTTGGCTTAAACCGAACCAATGGAACTAATTAAACCAATTGAACAAATGTAACATTTGCCAGCAGGCTGAGCCTTGAATCCTTACTTTTTTAAATATTCTTTGATGGCCCTGGCAGCCACTTTGCCGTCCTGAACCGCCTGAACCACAAGGGCCGGGCCGCGAACGATATCTCCACCGGCAAAAATTCCGGCCACGGAGGTTTGGCCGGTCTCCGGATCTGCTTTGATGAGCTTTTTACCATCGATTTTAACATTGGGATACCATTCGGAAGACCCATCGGGCGCTTTATTACCGATGGCCTCAATCACAACATCTGCATCCATGATCCACTCAGCGCCTCGTATTTCTACAGGCCTTCTTCTGCCGGATTCATCCGGCTCTCCCAAACAGGTGCGGACCAGTTTCAATCCTTTGAGCCGATTCTTTTCATCGGTCACATATTCCAGTGGTTGATTGAGCAACAGAAAATGGACCCCGGCTTCCTGAGCCTCGATGCGCTCATCGGGTTCGGCCGGCATTTGAGAATACGACCGCCGGTATATCAGATAAACATCTTTGGCACCAAGCCTGACGGCAGATTCGATGCAGTCCATGGCCACAGACCCGCCGCCGATGACGGCAATGGTTTTGCCTTTGACTTCATTTTCAATTTCGGCAAAGCGTCCGTCACGCAAGGCTGCCAGGTAGTCGACCGATGAATACAGACCTTTGATATCCTTCCCTTCTGAGTTAATCGTGGTCGCATCCCACAGACCGGGGGCCAGAAATACGGCATCAAAGCCGTCCTTTAAAAGGTTTTCGGCATCGTTTTTACTGTCAATGGGTGTGTTGCACTGAAATTTAACACCCAGCGCTTCAACGTCTGCCATTTCTTGTTTAAGAAAGTTAAGATCGAATCGGTAGGAGACAACGCCATACCGCAAAACCCCGCCGGGTTCGGGTTTAGCTTCAAAAACCGTCACCTGATAGCCATCTTTGGCCAGTTCAGCCGCACAGCTCAATCCTCCCGGACCGGAACCCACCACCGCAATTTTTTCGGATCTGGGTTCAGGTTTTTCAAATAACTTGAAGCCTCTTTCCCAGTAGTGCTCGACTAAAAAACGCTGTATTTTTCCGATCTGGATGGGCCGGTCAGCACCTTCGGGGCGATTCTGAGACTTAAACATGGCGCTGCACTTTTCCTCACAAAGTCGCGGGGTCGGACAAAGAACCCCACAGGCGCCTCCCAAAATGTTGTTTGATTTAATGGTGCGAATGGCACCGGTCACATTTTTAAATCTGAGTTTGCGGATAAATTCAGCCGGTTGGGTGTCGGCGGGACATCCTTCGGAGCAGGGAGCGTCATGGCAAAGCAGACAGCGGTCTGCTTCGGCAATCGCCTGGGCCAAATCAAACCCCTTGCTCATTTCCTTAAATTTATCGAAATTACTCACACTTCTTCCTCCTTGCGGGCGATATTCAAGCTAGCAGATTGATGTAATGTCTGTAGCGGTAATCGGCTTTTGGGATCACAGGAATTTTCCATTTAGCAAATCATATGGGATGTTTTGTTGAACAAAATTGCAAGTTTAAGCTTTTCGGAAACAATTGTCAATTGATAACAGCTGAAATGCCAAGCTCGGATTTATTCAATGTTACGAATTTGAAAAAAGCTTGACGGTTAACGGTGATGCCAATATAAGATATCAAATTTGTATCTATTAAAGACCTGCTGATCCCTTCAATTTTGGGTTCTGGGTTCAGAGGTTCAAAGGGTCGCTTCTAAACCAGCCTTAAACGGTGAACCCTGAACCGTGCTTGTCCCCCGTAGTTTTAACGAAGGGGGGAACCATTGTTTGCATAGCCAACGAACAATTAAGGAGGAGTTGTATGTCGAGAATCGTAAAATGTGCTCACATCCAGGCATCCAACGCCAAACACGATGGAACGCCGGCTGAAATCAAAGAAGCCATGATCCAAAAACATATCCCGCTAATTGAAGAGGCCGGTAAAAAAGGTGTGAACATTCTCTGTCTGCAGGAAATTTTTTACGGCCCCTATTTTTGCGCCGAGCAGGACATCAAATGGTACAGCAATGCTGAAGCGGTTCCCGGTCCAACCACCGAACGTTTGGCTGAATATGCCAAAAAATACCAGATGGTGATGGTAGTTCCGGTGTATGAAATGGAAATAGAGGGTGTGTATTACAATACGGCCGCTGTGCTGAATGCAGACGGCTCCTACCTGGGTAAATTTCGAAAAATTCACATACCCCACACCTGGCCGGGATTCTGGGAAAAGTTTTACTTTAAACCGGGCAATCTGGGATTTCCGGTATTTGAAACCGCCTATGCTAAAATCGGAATCTATATTTGCTACGACCGCCATTTTCCCGAGTGTGCCCGGCTGCTGGCACTCAAAGGTGCGGAGATTCTGTTTAATCCTTCAGCCACCACATCGGGTAAATCCCAATATCTATGGG
>JASFTL010000410.1:0-4263 GCA_050053555.1 Desulfobacterales bacterium | reverse complement strand
GTATTGTACGCTTTCCATAACCTGGGTCACATCTTCCGAATGGCAGGCCTGACAGGCCGTGGGATCCTGCTGTCGGCGGGTCTTGGTAATTCCGGCATGGCAGCCGGCACATTTGGGATCACGCTGGTTCAAATCGTGACAGCCCAAACAGCTCATTTGGGTATTCACGCGGTGCATCGCCTGCTCGAGGTTCACCTGGCCTCCTTCCTTGGTCCCCTGCAGCGTGTGGCATTGGACACAGGCATTTAAATTCGCGTGATGGCAAGCCCGGCAGGTATCATTGTAGCTCTCATGGGCCTTATGATTAAAAGGCACCAGTTTCATCCGGGTGACCGGATTTGAGTTCTGGATTCCGGATTTAGTGGTTTTGACAAATACCGTATCCGGCTGGTTGCGCTTCATGCGCGGAACGTTTTTTAGTTTTTCAATCAGCTTTTGCTGGGCGGGATCATGACACCCGCCGCAGGTAATGGGACCGGCGTCGTCAAATTTAGCCAGCGTTTTGCGATGACAATCAATGCAGCCAAGATGCGACGCCTGCCGCAAAGAAATACGGTTTTCTTCGGATACCTCTTTGTGACAATATCGGCAGGTTCCCTCTTTGCCCTTGGCGTAAAACAGTTCTTTGGTCAATTCATTATACTGATGATGGCAACGCTCACATTTTTCGTCCTGAGCTTTCGAGTGCCGGTAATGCAGGGATTTGTCCATGCCAATCGGCTGCCAGACGGAAGTAACAGCCCGTTTATCCCGGTGGCATTCGCCGCAGACCACAGGACCGGATTTTTCCTTGGCGGCGGCCGTTTCCTGGTGACAGGCGATACAATTGGCATGGTAAATGTCCATCACTTCCTGCTTGGCCGTGTCTTTAAGGCGCATATATTTCGGGACCAGACGATCTTTCTCGATCAGATGACAGGTGGTGCAGTCTTTGTTTTTCTTTTCCAGCACTTCAGTGTGCTTCTGGTGCAGAAATGTTACCGCAGGTCGTTCCAGTCTACCGAAGGCTTTCATGGAATCAATTGGAATAATGTCAGCCCGTTTTTCAAGCGCGGATTCAGACGGGCGCTTGGCTCCGTAGATTCCGGTACCGGTCAGGCAAATTGAAACACCAAAGACCATGAGCATGATTCCAATCCTGCTTAGCCGTTTTTTTCCTTTCTTCATATTTTGCTTCCTTGTAATCCTGTATTCGACAGAGTTTTGATACGGATCCTTATATTTTCTCACTGACAATTAACGTTTGTGCTCTCGTTTTCGAGCAGATCCTGAATAGTGGTTTCATCATAAACATTGAAAATCGCATCTTTTATCTTGTTCCACATGGGAAAAAACGCACAATCACCTTTAAACGGACAGTTGGTCTCCGGAACCAGTGCCGCACAGCCGATGGGGTCGATATTGCGCTCTAAAAAGCGCATAATGTCCCCCACGGTGATCTTCTTGGGGGATCGAATCAAATAATATCCCCCGTAGAAGCCGCGTTTGGAATCTACCAGCCCGCTGCCCTTGAGCTGATTGAGTATAACTTCCAGAAATTTTTCAGGAATGGCCTGTGCTCTGGCAATTTCAGAAATTTTTTGGGGACCTTTGCCATTGTGTTTTGCGAGTTCAAATATGGCCCGCAGGGCATATTGATTTTTTTTGGTGATCAGCATGGCGTTGCTTTTCTGGACTCATTAGATGGGGATGTTTGTCGACTTTAATACTCAGGAAATTTGTCGACTTTAATAGTCAAGAAAGCACGTAATGTCAAATATTTTTTTAAGATTTGGAAGGCTTTTATTTAATATAATATTAGTGAGTTATGAAAAAATACTACAGTGTAGCATTAATAAATACCACGTTGTGGGAGGTAGAAAATAGGGTCAGAACGGGAGGTTTAAGGTGTCCGGAAACAGAAGACAGGTGAAGGTGTCAGAATTCCGAGGCTAAAACCTGAACACTGAAACCCGAAACCTGACACCTGTAACACAAAAAAGGCAGTGCCAACTCGGGCCCTGCCTTTTTTGTGTTGATGCTATATTTATATCCAAAGATGTTTAGACTCACATGCAGCGGTTCTAACCAATGGCAACATCAAGGGCGCCCTCCATCGGATCTCTGAAGGGCACTGTGACTTTTAAAACACCATTTTCATATTTCGCCGTTGCGTCTTTCGCATGCACCGGGCAGCAGAAAGCTGCCGTGGTAACGTAGTCGAAGTCTTCCCTGGGAGCCCTGAGGCTGAAGCTGTCATCCAGCATCTTTAGTTTGATATCTTCTTTTTTTACGCCAGGAATGCAAATTTCCAGATTTAAATTATTACGGTTATCATCCACATATGAGCACACATCGGCGGCCATCTTAAATTTTTCTTCTGCCATATCAATCACCTCCCTTAAATCATCACAGGGACGGTTAACGTCTCGGGATTTCTGTAAGTCATTAATAAAAATTCAAATTTATTGAAGCCCGGTTTTTGCCCCATTATTTCACTCTGGCGTTCAAGCTTCACCTGATGCGCATTTTTCCAATCGGGGCAAATCCCAAGCGGTCGCACAAAATAGACGATGCAACATACAATGTTATGATGGTAATGCACAACCCGCCAAAAGCAAGCAGCGAGTTGCCGGATCGCGCTCAGAGTCGCCCTACAGATCAGTGTTGACAAAACAGACCTGCGGATTATTATGGCGGTACTTGGAGGGCCACCAAAATAAACCATCAGGCCAGCGGAGGTTGGACGTGCAGGTTATCGGGCTTACGGGCGGAATTGCAACTGGAAAATCAATGGTATCTGCTATTCTTGAAAATGCCGGCGCGGTGATAATTGATGCCGACCGCATTGCCCGTGAAGTGGTTAAAAAGGGTACGCCGGCCCATCGCGCAATCGTAGAGAACTTTGGCGACCGCGTGCTGATGCCTGATGGTGAGATCAACCGCAGCTTGCTTGGCGATATTATTTTTAATGACCCTCAGAAAAAACAACTGCTCAACAGTATTGTTCACCCGCCGGTAAGAAAAGAACAAAAACGTCAACTGAAGCATATCGAAAAAACCAAACCCGACACGATTGTCATTTTGGACGTTCCCCTGCTGATTGAATCTCAGATGCACAAGGAGTTATCCGAACTGATTGTCGTCTACGCGCCGGAAAATCTGCAGATAAAGCGTTTGATGCAAAGAGATAATATCTCCGAAGCCGATGCCATGGCTCGAGTTCGCTCCCAGATGCCGATTGAAGAGAAGAAAGACAAGGCCACTGTCATTATTGACAATTCAGGCACCAGAGAACATACACGCAAGCAAGTCCTCAGTCTTCTCCAACGTTTAAAGAAAAAGCTAAAATAATCGATTCAACCCGGCCTTTTTCAGACAAGCTCGATTGACCGCGAAGAAAATAAGTCTTAACTTCTCTACTGCTCATCCTGAACAAAATATGCATGCGGGAAAGGATAAGATTAAATTATGAATATCGCCGTGCCCAAAGAAGTTCATCCCGGCGAAACCCGTGTCGCGCTCATCCCTGAACATATTGCCAAGCTGGCGGCAATGGGAGCGCATATTACGGTGGAAACCGGAATCGGACAGAAACTGAACTTCTCCGATGAAGACTACGCGAAGGCGGGAGCCTCTTTGGAAGCAAACCGAAATAATTTGCTTCAGACTGCGGATATGGTTCTGCGCATCCGTAAACCAGCGATGGAAGAAGTTGCTTTGCTGAAAGAAGAGAGCATTTATGTAAGCCTGCTGGATCCCTTTAACGAAAGGGAGCTGATTGAGGCTTTGATGAATAAGAGCGTCGCCTCCATCAGCATGGAGATGATCCCGCGCATCACACGGGCACAGAAGATGGATGTGTTAAGCTCACAAGCAAATTTGGCCGGCTATGTGGCCGTGATTATCGCCGCAGAAAGACTGGATAAAATATTACCGATGATGATGACGCCCGCGGGAACCATTTCACCTGCCAAGGTTTTTGTGGTCGGCGTCGGAATTGCGGGTTTGCAGGCCATTGCAACTGCAAAAAGGCTGGGTGCACGGGTTGATGCTTTTGATACCCGGCCGGTGGTTGAAGAGCAGGTAAAATCATTAGGGGCCCGCTTTGTAAAGATCGACCTCGGACAGACCGGACAGACCAAGGACGGATACGCCAAGGCACTAACAGACGAGCAGTTGCAAAAACAGCGCGAGGGAATGGCTAAGGTTTGTGCGGCTTCGGACGTCGTCATCACAACCGCCCAGGTATTCGGCAAAAAAGCACCGTTGATCATTACTGAA
>JASFTL010000409.1:0-4264 GCA_050053555.1 Desulfobacterales bacterium | reverse complement strand
GGCGCCTGAAGCAGGGCGGTGGATACCCTGTTGACCAGCCCCCAGATTGCATCTGCGGAAAACAGCTCTTCAATCGATCGATCAAATAAAACCGAAATACTGGGATCAAATTCCATGTCTCCCTGCCAAAATAAAAAATAAACCGGAACTCGTGGAAAGGGAAACAGTTGATAAGCGACATCCGCCATGTCCACCGATCGGCCTTCCAGATATTTCGCGGCATCCTTAAAGCCCTGTAGGTCCTGGCCGTATCGCTCTAACAAGGGCTGGATCTTGAGCACATGCGGTCCCTGGAAAAAATGAGCCTCTCTGAGATCTTTGACGCCTATAATCTCTTTCCCAAGGGGATACAGCATTTTAACATTATTCAGGTACACCACGGTCACCAGCTCAAGCAGTGGGTCCTGTGTCCTTTGCCATCCCTGTCCATTGTTGCGCTTCAGGCAGCGTGCCTTAATGTCCACCAGCACCTCTTCATTTAGAAAATGAAAAACCATCCGATCGGGCGAAACCAGGTTGAAAAGGGTTAAGTTGCAGAGCGTGTTCAAATCTTTTTTTTGCAGATCATCCCAAAAATGGACCGGTACATCCACCGGGCTTTTATTCGGCGCAAAAGCAGGAGGAGTTTGCTTGCGACGACGAGCCTGCATCTGCAGATATTCCTCGCTGAATGGATAAGGACCCTGGGTAAAATTATCACAGGGAAATTGATGGCAATCTCGCAGGCAGTATTCAATCTGATTCATCTTGGCACAGGCCAGAATGGCGCAGGTACTTCCAAATAACCGCTGCTGAGCAGCCAGTTTTTGTTCGGCTTCCAGACTTTTGCCCGATCCGCAGCTTGAACACGTCCCCAATAAGTTCAATTTGCAAACATCGCAATTAATGCCGCAGGCCCCGGTGGGCATTCTTTAAGTCTCCAATTTCATGGTTGAACGATTTATTTTATAATAGATAAGTTTAAGGGTTCAGACGAATGTTTAGTGTTCAGGTGTCAGGTGTCATGGCACTGATTATCACGCTGAAGACTCAAATTTCTATAAGAGACTGTATTCAATCTGTAAGTTTAAAGGCCAACGAATAGGCCCTTCGGGCCAAAGGCTGACACCTGACACCAGAAACCCGGTTATACCTGACATACCGGACAGATATGCGTGCTGCGCTGGCCAACGACGATTCTTTGGATAGATGTCTGACATCGTGGGCAAGGCTGGTCGGTGCGCCGAAATACCTTCAACTCATCACCGTTACGCCCCTGATGTTTGGCGATGGAATAAAAATTGGTCTTGCCGGTTCCCAACGAGGTGCCCAGGTTTTTTAAACCCCGTTTTAGCACCCGGGGAATGGCCCGATGAAGCGCCCGAATCTCGGACTCCGACAGAGATGCCGCAATTCGGCAGGGATGAATCTTTGATTCCCATAAGGCCTCATCAACGTATATGTTGCCGAGACCCGCAATAAAGGTCTGGTCCAGCAGCAGCGGTTTTAAGATGCGCTTGCGTAAGCTTAGGCTGCGTGCGAAAATCTTTCGGGTAAAGCCGGTTGCCAGCGGTTCCGGCCCGAGCCGGCCCAATATCTTTTCGGCGTCAGAGGTCAAATAAAATCGTCCGAATTTACGGGTATCATGAAAACGCAACTGCCTTCCGTCTGTCAGGTTCAGAATAACATGCTCGTGTTTCTTGTGGGGCAAACCATGCGGGACCAGGTGCAGGCGACCTGACATGCGAAGGTGCAGGAGCAAGTGATCTTTCTTTTTGAAGTCAAAAACAATAAATTTACCGCGACGCCTTATTCTTGCTATGCTTTTGCCTCTGATGCGATTACAAAATGCTTTGGCCGTCGGCGCTGCAATCGTGCGTGACCAGAAAACCTTTGCGTGCATGATCGTTTTCCCGACCACCTTGGATGCATTTAAATCGTTGACAATGGTCTGTACTTCTGGAAGTTCGGGCATTTCGATTCAGGTTCAGGGTTCAAAGGTTCAGGGTTCAAAAGTTATAACCCAAAACCCAGAACGCTGAACCCAGAACCGTTGTAATAACGATTGACAATAGCGGGTCTTGAGCCTATAAAATGAGCCATCCTTGGGCGGACTATACCATAACTCAGTCCGCAAAAAAACGATCAATTGTTAATAAGAGTATTAACCTTTGTTTTCGCCAAATTAAAAGGAGTGCATATGGATTTTAGCCTTTCGACTGACCATGAGATTTTGCGTGAATCTGTGAGCAGTTTTGCTGAAAAGGAGATCAAGCCGGTTGCCGGGGAACTGGATGAAAAAGAAGAATTTTCTTATGAAACCATGCAGAAAATGGCTGAGCTGGGGCTCTTTGGAATATTTGTATCCGAAGAATACGGTGGCCAGGCCATGGATTATATATCCTATGCGATCGCTGTTGAAGAGATCGCCCGTATCGACGGCTCGCATGCCGCCACCGTCGCCGCTGAGAACTCATTGGGCATCGGCCCGCTGTATTATTTCGGCAACGAGGAACAAAAAAGGAAATATCTGCCGAAGCTATGCAGCGGTGAGACTTTATGGGGATTCGGCTTGACGGAACCCAATGCCGGTTCAGATTCAGCGAATACCGCAACAACAGCAGTTTTAGACGGAAATGAATGGGTCATCAATGGAAGCAAAATTTTTATCACCAATGCTGCCACCGACATCACTGCCGGCGTAACGGTTTTAACTCGTACCGGAGTCAGAGATGACGGCAAACCCGAACTTTCATGCATCATTGTCGAATCAGGCACACCCGGGTTTACGGCCAAAGAAATGCATGGCAAACTCATGTGGCGTTCGTCAAATACCAGTGAGCTCTATTTTGAAGACTGCCGCGTTCCCAAAGACAACCTGCTGGGCCCCAGGGGGCAAGGATTCCACCAGATGATGAAGACGCTGGACGGCGGCCGGATATCTATCGGCGCAATGGGTCTTGGGGGCGCCCAGGGTTGCTTTGACATGGCAATGAAATACAGTCAGCAACGCGAGCAATTCGGCCGGCCGATAGCGACCTTCCAGGTAAATGCCTTCAAGCTGGCCGATATGGCCACGGAAATCGAATGCGCCCGCTTATTGCTTTACAAAGCCTGTTGGCTGCATGATAATGCCTTGCCCTTTGCCAAAGAGGCGGCCATGGCGAAACTTTATTGCTCCGAAGTGATGTATCGAGCCGCAAACCATGCTGTCCAGCTTCACGGGGGATACGGACTAATGAAAGAGTATGATGTCGAGCGGTTTTACAGAGATCAGAAGCTTCTTGAAATCGGTGAAGGGACCTCCGAGGTCCAGCGGCTTGTTATTGCCAGGTATTTGGGAGCAAAATGCCTGTAGCCAAACACTCAGTTCGAAAACCGATAAACAGATCCTAAATAAGGAGATAAAATGCAAGAGAAAACCAAAAAACCGCATTTTGATTTTGATTTTTTTGAAGATTTGACCGGCGATATACCGTCGGAACCTCCAAAGAGCGTCGATAACGTTGGGGAGCGTATCCGGAAAATCAGGCAAGAAAAGGATCTCTCTCTCGATGAGATTTCCAAAATGACCGGGTTCGACGTCCAATTTTTATCTAAAATTGAAAATAAGGAATTGCAGCCCCAACTGGGCACAGTAATCAGACTGTCTAAGGCGCTGGACAGCGCCTTTGGAAGATTGGTCTCGGGGGTTGGCGATAAAATCTATTCGATTACTCGGAAAAATGAGCGCCGCACGATATCGCGTTCCACATCCAAAAAAGGCCAGAAGAAGATCTATACCTATAAAAGCCTGGCGCCGGATGTGAAGGGGCGTCACATGGAGGCATTCCTTGTTCAGCTTGAAGAAGACCCCGATAAAGAGATCTCGTTGCACGAAGGAGAAGAGTTTATCTTCGTGCTGGATGGGGAGGTCATTTTAGAAATCGGGGAAGATAAGTTTGAACTCGAGCCGGGGGACAGTGCTTATTATTTGTCGACGACTTCCCATCACATCGCGGCTAAAAAAGGAAAAGCCACCATCGTGGCGGTGCTGTACGAAGCCTGACGATAATTTCTCCCAAAGGGGCTGCAACAGGCAGCTCAAACTCAACATCTCGGAAATTGTACAACACATTGGAATCAAGACGGTTTTCGCGATTATCTGCTTCATCTGCCGCATGGAATATTCCGAATGGGGCGAAGCTCCCTCATTTGTAATTTTTTGGTTAAGCGTATAAAAACGAACCACCCGCAACCAAATACGATTGTTGCGTTAGCACGGCCGTGTGCATCATGATGCACA
>JASFTL010000408.1:0-4277 GCA_050053555.1 Desulfobacterales bacterium | reverse complement strand
CCAGAATGGCCCTGGCTTTTTCTCTGCGTTCGTGTGCCGGCAGGCCTTGCAGCAGCATGACATATTCAACGTTTTCGATCGCAGATAAAACCGGGATCAGGTTATAGGCTTGAAAAACAAATCCGATTTTGTGGAGCCTTAAATGGGCCAATTGGGATTGCGACATGTTTTCAAAGGCTTCGCTATCCACAACGATGCGGCCGGAATCGATGCGATCCAATCCGCCGATCATGTTTAAAAGGGTCGTTTTGCCCGAACCGGATGGACCGGCGACGGCTAAAAACTCACCTTTTTCGATTTGCAAACTGACGTCATTTAGGGCCTGGATCGTTGCCCGGCCCTGCTGGTAAGCTTTGTTGACGTCCACACATTCCACGATGTTCATTTCGACTCCCTTAATCAAAGAATTTTTCAATCACGAAAGCACGAAAATCCGGAAATACGAAATTTTTTTTAACATTTTGTGCTTCTTTTATTTCGTGTTTTCGTGGTGATACATTTTCATGTTAAAATAGCGCAAATTTTTTTCTCACAGATTTATGTGTGCGCCAGAGCCTGTACGGGTGTAAAACGGGCGGCTTTTATGGCCGGGTAAACACTCACCAGCAATCCCAACAGCAAGACGGTGAGATTTGCCACCCAAAGATCCTTGGCCACGATGGCCGGATATATAATTCGGCTCATGCCCGCATATTCGGCGCCGGCTGCCATTGCAGACAGATCGATGCCGGTGCCGGAAAAAGCATAAACGCAGATAAAGCCGAGCACATTTCCCACCATCATGCCGGTCAGCAAAAGCAGGAAGGACTCGACCAGGACCTCCCGCAGGATCCACCAGGGTTTCATTCCCAGTGCTTTCATCAGTCCAAACTCCCGCATGCGCTCAAACACGGCCATTAGTGTGGTGTTGACGATCCCAAAACCCATGGCGACAAACACGACCAAAAACCAAATCCATATAAACCCGTCGAGAATCCGCAAATAGGCCGTTTGAAAAGGAAGCAGTTCCCGCCAGTGATGGACTTCAAAAGTCTCTGAGCTTAGGGCGGATTTTATCTTACCATAGACTTTCATCTCGTCTGATCCATTGGGTAAAAGAATCGATACTTCCGAAATGCCGTCATTTAAACTGAGCATTTTTTGACTGGCAGCTCGCGTAACAAATACAAATTGTTTTTCGGTGGACTCCATTTCCGCCTGAAAAGCACCCACAATTCGAAACGCCCACGAGGCGATCTCCCGCTTGGTGTCCTGAGACATCAGAACCAATTTACGACCGATTTTTGTTTCCAGCTTTTCCAGCAGTGCTTCGCCGACGATAATACCATTGCGATCATCCAGTCTGAGATACCGCCCCATCGTCAATGCCGATCCAATAAAGGAAACTTTGGCCTCATCAGGCGGATCAATCCCGACTAATGTGACGCCGCTGGAGTGCCTGGCATTGCTGGCAATGGCATTCACCCGCACCCGGCTGCACCAGTGCGCTTGCGGTGGCAGAACCTCATTTAAGGCCTTTGCAACTGTTTTTAAATCCATTATGCTGTTTTCAATCGCCGGGTCTTCGCGATAACCCTGCTGATGAATCTGAATGTGGCCGGTGAGGGTGGAAATACCGTTTTTCACCATTCCGAAGGCGATCCCCCGCATCAGGGCGCCGATTAAAATCATACTCCAGACCCCGATGATCACCGCGATCAAAATGACAGTTGTCCGCCGAGGATTACGCCAAATATTACGCCATGCCAGCTTTAAATACATAATAAAATTTCTAAATTTAAAATGTCTAAAATGATCTAAAATGCCTAAAATTTAAAATACCAAAAATTAATGTAAATTATAGAATATTATTCTAAATAAATAATATTATTATATATTAAAATATCATTATTTAAATTTACCATCTCAATTCTGAAATCAATTAGACGGCTGTCATCGCCTCCACCGGACGCAGTCGCCGGATTTTCAGGGCCGGATACAAGGCGGCAAAGAAAGTAAAAAACAACACCATAAATGGCCCGATTGAAATTGAAAGCAAAGAAAGCTTCGGATACATTCTGCCGGTGATACCGAATTGGCTCAACAACTCCGAGCCACCGGAAAAATCAATGCCATGAACTTGAAAATAATATGTGACAGCAATTCCCAGTATGATACCGGCAATGATACCGATCAACGTCATTGCCATCGATTCGGCCAGCAGCACCTTTGTTAAGCGTCGCGGAGATGTTCCGATAGCCATCATGACCCCGAATTCCTTGGTGCGCTCAAAGATCGCCATTAAAAAGGTGTTTAAAATGCTAAACGCCACCACGATGATTAAAAGCCCATAAAATATCAGACCACTGACCAAATCCATTTCAATGGCCTGGCGCAAACCCGGCATCAAATCCTGCCAATCCAAAGCCTTTAAAGACCTGTGGCGATCGATATCGACAAGATCGGCCTGTATTTTGGACTTTATTTTGGATACATCCGATAAGGATTTTCCGATCACAACCACTTTGTGCACGGCATCTTCCATGCTGAATATATCCTGAAATGTCGAAAGCGGAATTTGGATCGCACTACGGTCAAACTCATCGATGCCCGAGCTGAAAATGCCTTTCACCCGAACAACCGTGGCTGCAATCGATCCGTCGCGGCCCTGACCGAGCAATGTTAATTCGTCACCAATCGTCACCCGCAGATTTTTCGCCAGCAACCTGCCGACGACCGCCTGGCTGACATCGTCTGCGGACAGGAAACTTCCCTCGCGGACCAGTTTTTTTAACCTGGATACATTTGCTTCCCCTAGCGGATTGATCCCGGTTACCATGACGCCATACGTTCGATCGTCGGAAGAAATGAGTGAAAAAGCCTGCCCCCTGAAGGTAAAGGCTTCCACTTCTGGAATTTTGGTTACCCTGTCAGCGATGGTCTGCGGATCGGGTATGACAAAGCGGATATTCTTTTTTTCTTGATATTTTTCGGCCTGGATCTGCAAATGACCGGTGCTGATTTTCACAGACGTATTGATCATGGTTTCATAACTGCCGAACTGGAAAGACAGCATAAACACCAGCAGAACGCTGGCAAACGTGATCGCACATACCGTTAAAATGGTACGCCTGGGATTGCGCCAGATATTTCGCCAGGCCATTTTCGTTTCGATTGACAATCGATTATCTCCTGCGTTGTTTCAGACTGCTCAGGGTAAACAGGCGGTCAGGCAAACTGGATTTAAATTCCAGTGCATCATAGATCAGTTGCGTATAACGGTTCTTTTCATCAACCTTTCGCATACGCCACACTTTGGGAAACATCTTGCCCCCGAGCATCTGAATTTCAAGGGCGCTCATTATTTTAACCGGTTGAAATTCCTCGTCAAAAAATTCTTCACTCAACCAGATGTGATCTTCGCGGATCTTAAGCCGCTGCATGCCCCAGACCACCGGTGCATTCGGTTTGGGCATGGATTTGATGATATAGACTTTTTTGCCTTCATGGGTCTCGGTGCCGATGATTGAATGGTCGTAATCCAGCAGCAGGCTGTCAGATTTGGCCAGATCGTTGTTGGAAAAATCCGATCCCATCCAGGATTGGCTCATCATCGAAGGGGGCACCTTGACCACCCGGTTGATCTTGGGGTTGTAAATCCACATTTCGCGGCCCTTTTTTAGGGTTCCATTTCCATAATCCTTGGGTGGCGCCGCAATATAAAAGAGGCTGTCTTTTTGACCCCGGGTCCATGCTTTTATGGTCATGGTGCGTTCCCAATCTTCACGATGAATCAGCATCCGGACGGTTCCGATGGACGCCTTGCCGCGCCAGTAGTCAAAGCCGTCTTTGACGATTTTATCGGCATCGAAGGCTGGGCAGGGCGGGGACAATCCCAAAATAATCAACAATATTAAGATAATCGATAAGTTTGTTCTTCCAGTCATTTCGTTTCCTTAAAAAATAAACTCATTTACTTTCTTAAAATTTGTAACGCTTAAGTTTAGGGCGACAATCCGCGCAGCACCGTATCCAAAAAATCGTTTGCGGTTGCCGCCGGGTCAAAACTATCGTCAAACCAGGCCTGCAGGAAGAGGGCGTCCCAGGTTCCAACCAGCGCTGCGGCCACCGGTTCTGCTTTGACATCTGCGCGGAATTCACCGCTTTTGATTCCATCCTTGATCAAGGCACCCACAATATTGCGGTAATCAACATACAGTTGTTTAAACGCACTTTTAAAACGCTGGCGCATGGGCGTTGTAGATGAAGCTGCCCAAAATTCCATCATCAGCACAAAG
>JASFTL010000407.1:0-4307 GCA_050053555.1 Desulfobacterales bacterium | reverse complement strand
AGGGAATTATTCAGGATATCCAGGTCTCGGATATCAATGTCAGACCGGATCTGGCGCAATGCGCGAACACTCTGGAAAAAATGAACCAAAAATAGGAGCTGCATTATAAATGCATCTAACGCCCAAAGGCAGTGTTATCCAGGATAAATGGATGACACATCTATTTTTATAAATATTAAGGTGTGCCTAAAATCGATTCGAAATGCTCGAATACTAACGGGGCAAGGGTTTTTTAACATAAAGATTTTTTCTGGATGACGCTGATGAAGCTGATGAAGCGTGCTTTCTTATCAAATGCGGTCATGCTGTTCGTATTTTTTTTCAGTTTCAGCATTGATGCGGGTGGCGGAGTGACTCTTGAAAAGATCTCAGAATCGGCGCTCGATGAATTGATCAAGGCCAAATGCAACAAAATTGTGGTCACATTTATGGCGGCCTGGTGCGGGCCTTGTATCGATGAATTGCCAACTTTGGAGAAATTGTACAAAAAGCATAAAGAAAAAGGCTTAAAACTGATCGGTATCAGCATCGATCTGGAAGGACCTCGGGCCATGCAACCGATCATTGATAAATTGCAGGTCAGTTTTCCGGTTTACTGGTATGGTGAGGCAGCCGTTCAAAAATTTTCCCTATTTGCCATACCCATGATTTTTCTGGTGAAAGACGGCCAGATCGTCGAAAAGTTGCCGGGCAGGCGACCCGAAAAAGCGCTTAATAAAAAAATTCGTAAATTTTTAAATTCGTAAATGTTCCACGCTCCGCGTTACGTGCTGCCTGTGAAAGCTTGCTGAAAACACGAGGGCAAATTGTATTTTATTTCACCCGCCCCGCACAATACCCATCGTTGAAAATTCAGACGAATGTTCAATTTTATAAAATGCTTTTCTCGCGGGCCCTCTTAACAGCATTCAAAAGCTGATCCACCGTGTAAAAGTCGCTTTTAAAGATGGCCTTGCCGTCTGGTGCGAAAACAACGATCAGAGGTACGGTCAGACTGCCGACCTCTTTGAGTTTTGCTTTTCCGGCAGGATTGCTGCCGGTAATATCGACCTTCATCGGTATGATATCTTCATTTGCAAGCAGATCGGTAATTTTATGATCGTGAAGAATACCCTCTTCAAGCGCTTTGCAGTTTAAACACCATTCGGCCGTAAACTCCATTACCACGATTTTTCTTAGTTTCACAGCTTCGTCAAAGCGCTCAGGTGTGTAATAGACCCAGTCAATCGGCCCCGCCGAGGACAGCCGCACGGCCCCCCAGATCGGTAAGGCAATCAAAATGATACCCAGGCTGACAAAAATCGTCTTGATTATTTTATGGGTGGCAAGGCGTGTGGTGCGGTAAGCCAGCCATAAGCCTGCGCTTGCAACGAGACCCATTACCGGCCACCAGTAAATTTTGCTCGGGGGATTAGGCGGCATGCTCAGGAGGGAACTGATGCCAACGCCTAAAAAATAAGCAGCCGCCCCTAACATAAAAAGTCCCATTACTTGCTTGATCAACACACTGGAAGGCCCTGATTTCGGCATCCGATTGACCAGAGTGGGAGCAGCCGCAAGAATCAGATAAGGCAGGGCCATGCCTCCACCGATGGCGGCAAAAGTCGTCAAGGTGGTCAGTGGAGTTTGAGTGGCGGCCCAGGCGGCTGCTGCTCCCATAAAAGGGGCTGTACAGGGTGTTGATAATACCGCTGCCAGTATGCCCAAGGCGAAAGATCCTTGAGCGCTTTTTTGCTGCGGGTTGATCATGTAGATGAACTGGGGCAGACGCACCGAAAAGAAACCAAACATGCCGAATGCCATGATGCCAATGATGGCACCAACCAGGATCGTAAATAGCGGATACTGAAACAATTGATTGGTGGCGGTAAAATCACTGACCAGAGCAATCAAGATGCCAATGCCGATCCAAAACACCAGCACGCCCGCGGACATGACGAATCCGAGAAAAAAACATCTTTTTCGATCCTGGGCGGCATGAGACAGACTGATGATCTTGATGGGAATCAGCGGCAGGACGCACGGCGTAAAGTTCAGCAGAAAGCCCCCAAAAGCCGCTGTGAGCAGCAGTACCATCCATCCAAATCCCGATGATGTGTTGATGGAAAATGCCCAGCCAAAGAGGTTAAAGTTAACCGTTCCTATAGACGGTATCAGCGCACCGGAGTCGAGATCCGCAAACAGTTCCTGATTTATTCTTGCTGTGCTTGCCCCGGATTCGACTAAAGGAAGCGTTTCTTTCAATCGCCTTTTTTGAGGAAACAGGCAGTATCTGTCCGAACACGCTTGATATTCCAGCTCAATTTTAAGTTCTATCAATCCCGGCCTTACCTGTTCTTCCAATTTCATCAGCAGGTAGATAATGGCGCGGCCCTCAAATGACATCAGCGCTCCGCTGGAATATTCTACTTCAATCGGTTTTGCCGGCGGGAATCGAGCGGTCTCTATGGTAAGGCCTTCGGTGGCAGCCACAACCTGAACCCGGGTGGGATAGGGTTTGAAGTCTTCAAACGGCTGGACTTGGCTTGCATCGGCATTGATGTGAAAGCCGTCTTTAATATCGATAATGATGGCCAGTGCGAACTGTTCTCCGGCGCGCGCGCGGTCAACCGACCAGGCGGTTTGGACGCGGACCGGATCGTCCTTGGTGGGACCTATTTGCGCTAGGCTGCTCGGCAGGATGATTGATAACAGGAGCAGATGAACTGCTAAAAGCGTATATCCAAGCAAGATTTTGTTCAGTCTAAAGTTCACAATCAATAGAAATCATACGGATTTTCAAACCACAGTTTGATTGGTTCTATTTTTTTGGGTTTGTTTTGAGATGAAAATGATATCGGATTTTTCTTGTTTCTTTAATACTAAAACAGTTCCACAGCATTTTCAAATTCAATCACCATTAATTTTTGCCGGCCGAGACTGACCCTGTGGACTCAATTCTGTTAGTTCTTTAAATGCATGGAATTTAACCGCTTGCTGGCCACCTTGACATTTTAGGGCAGTTGTTTTAAGAACGCCAGAATTTAAAACATTTTTTACTTTGCTTATCTTTCTGATTTCAGTTAAACTAAAAACTTTGGTATTTTATCGAGGATTTTGCTTTAACGATTAAAGGTCTTCTGGAAATTCAAATGAGGAGATAGCGATGGAAAAATATTTATTTACGTCTGAATCCGTGACCGAAGGTCATCCGGATAAAGTCGCCGATGCCATTTCAGATTCCGTTCTGGATGCGATCATTGGCCAGGATAAAAACGGCCGGGTAGCTTGTGAAACACTTGTAACGACGGGACTCGCATTTATATCCGGCGAAATTACCACCGAATGTTATGTCGATATGCCTCAAATCGTCCGCGATACGATACGTGACATCGGGTATTGTTCCTCGCATATGGGATTTGACTGTCAGACATGCTCGGTCGTTACCAGTATTGATCGCCAATCCCCCGATATTGCCCAGGGCGTTAACGCCGGACAGGGTCTATTTAAAGAACAGGGCGCCGGAGATCAGGGCCTGATGTTCGGATTTGCCACCGATGAAACCCCGGAGCTGATGCCCATGCCGATATCGTATGCTCACAAACTCTGCAACCGGCTGGCCACCGTTCGCAAAAATGGCGCCCTGGATTTTTTAAGGCCCGACGGCAAATCCCAGGTCACCATTGAATATGACAACGGGACTCCCAAACGGGTGGATACGGTCGTGGTATCCGCCCAGCATAAGCCGGATGTGAGTTATGATGATCTCAAAGATGCGATCATTGAAGAAGTGATAAAGAAAGTCATTCCGCGGGAAATGACCGATGGTGATACGCGCTATTTCATCAATCCTACCGGCCGGTTTGTGATCGGCGGACCGATGGGAGACTGCGGCTTGACCGGTCGAAAAATTATTGTGGATACCTATGGCGGACAGGGTAGCCATGGCGGCGGCTGCTTTTCAGGCAAAGATCCATCTAAGGTTGATCGCAGCGCTTCTTACATGGGACGTTATATTGCCAAAAATATTGTTGCGGCAGGTCTTGCGAAAAAATGTGAAATCCAGATTGCGTATGCCATCGGGGTGGCTCAACCTGTATCGGTGATGGTTGATTTGATGGGCACTGGTAAGATTCGCAAGACAAAAGTGGAGGAAATTGTCACCGAGGTGTTTGATTTGAGACCGGCGGCAATTATCGAACATCTGGATTTGTTGCGCCCCATCTATCGCAAGACGGCCGCCTATGGACATTTTGGACGCAATGATCCGGACTTCTCATGGGAGAATACCGATATCGCCGACATTCTGAAAGAAAAAGCAGGTTTGT
>JASFTL010000406.1:0-4321 GCA_050053555.1 Desulfobacterales bacterium | reverse complement strand
CTCCTCTTCCGCCTGTTTCGGTTCGGTAATATCTTCAAACAGCCCGACAGCGAATTTAGCCGGAATTTTATCATTCATGAAATGGGAGATCGTCAGGCGAATCCATAAATCTTTACCGTCTTTGTGCTTACAATGCTCCTCAACCTGTAAGATATCCTGTCGATCCTCAATCAATTCTGAATAACGTTCGGTGATTCGAAGGCCCGCGCTCCGTCCGAAGAGATCCTTCAGAGAAAAGCTGCAAAGTTCCTCCCTGGAAAAGCCAGTTATCTTACTCAACGCGGGATTCGGCTCTACAATTTGACCTTCCAAACCAAATAAGGCAATGCCGATGGCGGCACCGTAAAAAATGCCTCTTAATCGCAACTCGCTTTCACGAAGCTGTTCGGCTGTTTTTTTAAGTGCAACGGCATATCGTATCGAACGCTCTAACTCATAAACGTTAAGTGTGGCCTTTTCTAAATATTCGGCTGTATTTCCGATAGCAGCCTCAAAGTCATCTAGGGGCTCATGATTTGATATCAGCAAAATAACCGGTGTGATGCACGCTTCTTTTTCCAGGGCAGCTATAAGGTTTGAAAAAACTCTGTGTCCGATATGATCGTCCACAAAAATAATGCCGTAGTCGCTTTCATCTGTATGCCTGATGGCCGCATCGAAGTCAGACGCCCATTGCGCCTCAACTCTCCATTTTTTGATGCGGTGCAGTAAATCTTGAACTTTACTAAAATCATCCCGGCTGGGTGCTACGATGAGCGCTTTTATGGTTTGTATTTGCATTTGAATAAACCTTCTACAGCAACAACTACATACTTAGATAAAAAGAAATAAAGGATTAATAGTATTTACTCAGAGGTCGTTTTCTGACTATTTTCCTTATATAATTTGTTTTAAAAAGTCCATAGATCCTGTTTGAAGGAACCGAAAAAAAATTTCTGCAAAAAAACATTATAGACGGACAATGCCCATTCACAATTCCGATATCTCTGAAAACTGAATACACGACAATGAAATCAAACACTTGATAATGAATACGATGGTATTCAAAGAATTTTTAATTTCCTTAGCGGTGGCTTTGGTTTTATGTGTTATTTTTGCTCTGGTCACCCGCAGCAGGGCCCGACGAACCGGCTTCATTTGGTTTTTTTTGTTCGTTCTCATGGCGACCTGGGCCGGTGGCGTGTGGATACGGCCTTTCGGGCCGGCCTCGGGCGATATCCGCTGGCTGCAGTTTCTGGTGGTCGGCTTGCTGGTTGTTTTAATTTTCGCTTTATTTGCACCCCTAAAACCGCCGCGCGGCCGTCACGACACATTGGATCAGCTGGAAGAAATTGCGCATCAAAAAGAGCTGACAAAAGTAACTTATATCACCCTGAGCATCGTGTTCTGGGTCATTCTAGCGATTTTAATTGTGGCCATAATTGCCCGATATGTGGTCGGCAGCTTTTAACACATGCGTAGATGCCAATGAAAGAAAACGTTAAACGCCCGCTGGAAAAAAAGCCGTTTAACTGGCGCACCCTGATCTGGGTTATGCTGGCCTGGCTGTTGTTGATTTATTTTTTCCAGGGGAGAATATCGCCAACACCCGCCGCGCGCACGATCTCCTATACGGAATTCAAGCAGGCTGTCAAGCAGGGCCGAGTTACAGAAGTAACTCTGAAAGGCAATGAAATTACCGGCAAATTCAGGCAAACGCAATCCGGGGTGCAAGAATCGGCTCCCGTCAGGGATAAGTCTTTTTTTCGGATATTCCAAAATAGCAAATCTCAGACTGTCTATTTCAAGACCACCAAGCCGGACCTGCAAGATCCGGAGTTGCTGGCTTTGCTCGAAAAAAATGGTGTCACCATCCATGCCGAAACCCAGCAGCGATCGTGGTGGACCACATTACTGATTACCTTTCTGCCCTGGCTTCTGATTCTGGGTTTGATTTTTTATGGCAGCAAAAAAATGCAGGAGCGGATGATGGGCGGCGGCAGAGGCGGCGGTATTTTCGGGTTTTCAAAATCCAAGGCCAAATTATTCGACAAGAAAAGCATTGCTGCAACCTACCGTGACGTGGCCGGCCTGGATAACGCCAAAAAAGAGCTCCAGGAAGTAAAAGAATACCTCAAAGATCCGGCCAAGTTCCAGCGCCTGGGGGGTGAATTACCCAAGGGCCTCCTGCTTGTCGGACCGCCGGGGGTGGGCAAGACCCTTCTCGCTCAGGCCACTGCGGGTGAGGCCGATGTACCATTTTACAGCATCAGCGGCTCCGAATTCATTGAGATGTTCGTCGGCGTTGGGGCATCCCGGGTGCGCGATATGTTTAAAAAGGCCAAAAAAGACGCGCCCGCCATCATTTTTATCGACGAAATCGACTCAATCGGCCGGGTGCGCGGCAGCGGTCTGGGCGGCGGGCACGACGAACGCGAACAAACTTTGAACCAGATCCTGGCGGAAATGGACGGCTTTTCGCCCCATCAATCAGTGGTCGTGATGGCCGCCACCAACCGGCCGGATGTGCTCGACCCGGCCCTGATCCGACCCGGACGCTTTGACCGCCGCATCACCCTGGACCTGCCGCAAAAAAAGGCGCGGCTTAAAATTCTCGAGACCCACACCCGTGAGGTTCCGCTGGCCGACGAGGTCGACCTTGAAAATCTAGCTCAACGCACTCCGGGATTGTCCGGTGCCGATTTGAAGAACATCGTCAACGAGGCCGCTTTGCTGGCGGCGCGCAAAAACAAACAGCAAGTGGACACCGAAGACTTTGAACAGTCAAGGGACAAGATCCTGATGGGTTTGGAGCGCGAAGACGTCATCAAAGATGAGGATAAAAAACTGATCGCCTGCCACGAGGCCGGTCACGCTTTGCTGGCGAAATTGCTGCCGGGTGCCGACCCCCTGCAGAAAGTAACCATTATTCCGCGAGGACAGTCCTTGGGGGCAACCGAGCAGATTCCCGAGAAAGAGCGCCATAACATAAAGCGCAGCTATCTGCTCAACCGCCTGGCCATTATGCTGGGCGGCCGCGCTGCCGAAAAAATTATGTTTGAAGACGTGTCCACCGGTGCCGCCGACGACCTCAAAAAAGCCACCGAACTCGTGCGCCGCATGGTCTGTCAGTGGGGCATGAGTGACAAAATCGGCCCGGTGACCTTTCGTCGGGGTGAAACCCACCCGTTTTTAGGGCGGGAGCTGACCGAATCCAGGGACTTCAGTGAACACACCGCCCGGCTGATCGATGAGGAAATTCAGGCCATCGTCGTCAATATGGAAAAAAAAGCGCACGAAACCCTGGCTGACAATCGCGATAGTCTGGAGGCGCTGACCGATCAGCTTCTGGAGCATGAAACCTTGACCGAAGAAAAAGTCGATGACATTTTAAAAGAGACCGCCGGGACTGCTAATTATATCGGTGAATGATTCATGCAGATGCGAAATTTAGCGAATCATAAGAAAAGGAGTTTTGACATGGGAGCACGCGATGATAAGCAAGATGATTTGGCGGCATTTCATTCCGGTCCCCTAGAGGATCTGACCCTCCAGGATGCGCTGATTATCAGCGCGGTATATGCCGTTCAAGCAGATCCGGAAATATGTCAAAAAATAAGCGCTTTGGCGCAAAAACACCCATTATTTGTCGAACAGCCGAAAGATACATCCGCGCGGGTGAATAAGTTTGCAAACTTTATGCAGCAGGCAAAGCTGCCTCTGCAGGCAATCGAAGCCGTCAGCCATGATTTAAATCCGGAACATCGCAAACAGGCGTTTGAGTTTGCGATAGAGGCCGCCCTGATAGATGGCGAACTGACGCAAAAAAAGAAAGAAATATTGCAAACGCTGGCAACCAGACTGGCCCTCGAAGATGAATTTGTGCAGCGGAAGTTGGCAAAATGGCAAAGCAATGATGATCAATAAGCGCTCGCCGAAGGGAAACAAGGGGCTTGAGTCGTATGAAGCGTTGGCGGATGCAGCTAAAAAAGACCTGAATCCATTTTCAAGAAAACATTGATGACCTTAATCGAATAGCAAAAGGGCAGCTCTGGAGGAGAAAGGAGCTGCCCTTAATGATAGAGAGAAAAGGAGGAAACTCTCTAATGGTTTGTCTTTTTAGGTGGCTCAGTGACAGTCGCCTTGAGGATTAAGATGGAGGCTCAATAACAAGACGATGAGCTGAACCACCCGTGAAAGGAGATCAACAAAGCAAAACAAGGCTTTTGCTTTTAAGGAGCCAAAATCAGACCGAAAAGTTACACGCTGAGCGCTTTTGGTGTTGGCATATCTTCTGGGGACGAGCACGATTATACTAATCGCGGCTAATCATCTGAACGCG
>JASFTL010000405.1:0-4332 GCA_050053555.1 Desulfobacterales bacterium | reverse complement strand
CGAATTTGTAATTTGCCCGGACAATACCATTCACCAGGCCTTTGATTTTGTCAAAGATAAATCACCCATACCGTGGCTGCATATCGCAGAAGCCGTCGCAAAAGAGGCCCGGAAAAATGGCTTAAAACAGCTGGCAATTTTAGGAACGAAATATCTCATGACAGGGCCGGTTTATCCCGGGACGTTACAGAAATTTAATATCACCAGCCAGATACCCGACAAACATGACCGCGAGCAAATTGATGGCATTATATTCAA
This sequence comes from Desulfobacterales bacterium, assembly GCA_050053555.1. GTDB lineage: Bacteria > Desulfobacterota > Desulfobacteria > Desulfobacterales > JAHEIW01 > JAHEIW01. Next base: position 4,074 of record JASFTL010000405.1, on the reverse strand, counting down.
CGAACTGGTAAACGGTGTGTTTACGGAGAACTCACGGCTTTATTTTAACGACGTCATTGCGAAATTCAAAAACCAGGGCTGTGATGCGGCCGTGTTGGGCTGCACGGAGATCCCATTAATTGTTGATCCCAACGATTGTCCCTTACCGGTATTGGATTCCACGCGACTTTTGGCGCGAGCCGCTTTAGAAGAAGCCCTGGCATAAAAGCGCTCAGAGATCATGTTGCCATATAAAGGGGAAGGCCTATGAAAAATTCTATTTTGAAAAGCAAACTGAAGCTGATCAATGCGATGAAACGCGCCGAAACAAAAATTGATCCCGTCCTCGCTGCTTTCCGGGATCAGGTGTTGTACCTGAAGCATAATCTGAATGCCCAGGCCATCGCCTCTTTGCAAAGTGAGTTGGCCTCGATTGAAACCGATGTGGCCAAACTGATTAAAGAAATGGAAGCTTCCATTCGGGAGGCGGATAAGTTCATTTCATCAATGGAAAAAACCTAATGAATGAATTTAAACGCTGTACATTTTGCGGTTATCGATGTCAATCGCGTAAAGATTTTCTGGAGGACGCCGCGACAGACTTAGTTGGCTATCAGGTGAATTTTGACAATCTCAGCCTGGTTTTTTTTCTGTTCAATCATCCAAACCGTCCGAAATTAGCAAAAAAATGCTTGAGTTCTTGAGTGCTGGAATTCTATTGGGCTTGGCGTCGGGTTTTGCACCCGGACCGCTGCTCATATTAGTCATATCCGAAACGTTAAGACACAACATCAAGGCCGGAATTAAAGTATCCATAGCACCCCTTATCACCGATATACCGATTATTGCGATATCGTTGCTCGTCTTAAACCGCCTTGCTCATTTTAAAGCCATTCTGGGCTGTATTTCCATTATTGGCGGGCTGTTTATACTTTATCTGGGCTATGAAAGCCTCAGAACCAGAGGTGTGGAGCTGAATTTATCTTCATCCAATCTTAATTCGTTTAAAAAAGGTGTGATGACGAACGCCTTAAATCCGCATCCCTATGTATTTTATATGACTGTCGGCGCGCCCATTGTGTATAAAGGTGTAAATCAAAATATCTTATGGGCATTATTATTCGTTAGCACGTTTATCTTTTTTCTAGTGGGCTCAAAAGTTCTGTTGGCAATGGGAGTTGAACGCTCGCGATCGTTCTTGCAGGGGTCGATTTATATTTGGGTCTTGCGCATTTTAGGGTTTTTTTTACTGTTTTTTTCGATGGTTCTCTTTCGTGATGGATTAAGATTGCTCGGATTAATTTAATTTTCCTTAAACCGGCAAACCGAGATAGAAAGGTGGTAAATGAAAAGAATAAATATCGATGGCTTGCGTAAACTTGCACAGGAATATGTCGCATCAGAGCCGGCCCGCATGGGGATTGAAGGCTTCTGGCAGACACCGCTTTTAGCCAGCGCACCGATCGATGGTCGTTTCGATCGCCTGCCGCAGATCGCATTTAATGAACATGTGCACCCCCATGATTTGCTTCCAACTGCCCGATCATTGATTGTTTTTTTTATCCCGTTTAAACGCGAGCTGATAAAAGAGAACAAACAGGGAGATCGGCCCTGCCGCAACTGGGGGCTGGCGTATGTTCAGACCAATAATCTCATTGAACGCTTAAGCCAGGCGCTGCAAGAATATCTTGCCGCCGGCGGATTCAAGTCGGGATTAACGCCCGCCACCCATAACTTCGATGAAGGCACTCTCATGGCCCGCTGGTCTCATAAGCATCTGGCCTTTCTGGCTAATTTAGGGCGCTTTGGAACCCATCACATGCTGATTACACCGGCCGGCTGTGCCGGTCGTTTCGGGAGTCTGGTGACGGAGGCCGAAATCGAAGAGCATGCACACATCGACACCAATGAGGCCTGCCTGCTGAAGGCCGGCAAAAAGTGCGGCGAATGCATTGAAGCCTGTCCGGTGAACGCCTTGAGTGAGAATGGATTTGAAAGACGCAAATGCTGGAATCGGCTAAATGAGAATCTGGCTATTCTGGACTATCTTGCAGACCTGCCGCACTCTACCCATGTTTGCGGCAAATGTGCCGCATTAATGCCGTGCAGCTTTTCGAATCCGGTCGCAAAACTGTAAGCACAGTATTTGCAACAATTCGAATGCAAGTTGCTGAGAATGCACTCTGCGACTTGAAAAAACAAAAATAATTCGTTATGAATGAGCAAAGCTAATTGAAATTATACCGCTTTCCATAATTATTTTCCGAATGACGGAACAGCGGCATAAGTGATTGTAGAAAAAACGTTTGAATACCGGAACGTTTTTTTGACAACCACTCTATAAAACATCTTGCTGACAGATACTACAAAACGAGGAGGCGAATATATAGATGGGCAAAGGTGATCGGCGCACGAAACGGGGAAAGTTATTCCGGAAGTCTTATGGAGTCAAAAGGCCGCGAAAGAAAAAGAAAAAAAGCAAACAAAAAAAATAACTTAAGTTCAGCCAAACCTTAAACATCCTGCCGGTAAGCCCACGGTATCGAAGGGTGTCGCTGCATATTTGAAAACCCTACAGGTATTTTTTCGTGGGAGCCCACAATAAGCCAGCCACCCGGAACAAGGGCCTTGATCACTCTTTTAAAGCCCTCTGTTTTTAAGTGTTCCCTATAATACGTTAAAAGATTATTTCTTAAAAATATGATATCAAACTCAGCTCCAGGAGGTTCGCTGAAAATATCCTGCACTTTCCAATCGATGCCCATTTTAAGAAGCGCCTTCACATCAAAGCGATTGCCGCTTCTTCGAATAACAAAATAGAAATCCCGAGCTTCCGGGGGAATCTCCTTTAAGCTGCTTTTAGCATATATCCCTGCTTTAGCCCTTTCGATATAATCCGGATGCATATCCGTCGCCACAATCTCAATTTCAGGCAATTGCTTGTATTTTTTCTTCAGGTGATCCCAGATGATTTTGAAGCTGTACACCTCTTCTCCGCACGCACAACCCGCTGACCAGACACGCAATTTTTTCTTTTCGCTTGCAATTATGCAGGGTAAGATATCTTCTTCCAGGTCATGCCAAAGTTGCCGGTCACGGAAAAACCGACTGATCGAAACCGTCAGGCGACGTTCGCATTCTTGCCGCAGTTCAGCACTTTTATTTAGCAGGTCCAGATAAGTCCTGATATTCGGACAATCTAGTTCCTGCATATGCCGGGATATTCGTTTTTTGACCCCTTTTCTAACCTTGCGATACCCGCTCCAAGAAAAATTGAAGTGATTCAAAAGCTGTCGGAAATGATCGTCGTCCATAGTTTTTACCTTAATTTGCCAGGATCGGTTATTCAAGGAAAAATGGATTTTTGGATCTAATAGACCTTGCATGCAAACGACGTTCTCGCTAATAAGTATTTATTGCTTTTAAAAACGATTTTTTTTTACACAAACAATGGATGTATAAACCATGAATTTCGTCGGTGTGGATGCCTGTAAAATAGGATGGTTTGCGGTAGCGCTTGATCGGCGAGACAACTGGAAAATCGATATTTTCGAAACAATTGGTGATTTTTGGAAATCATTTCAAAAGGCGACCTTAATATTGATCGACATACCCATTGGTCTGCCCGACCGCGGTAAACGCGAGTGCGATACTCAGACGCGGAAAATATTACGTCAAAGAGCGTCCAGCGTTTTTCCGGTACCCTGTCGTGAAGTTCTGCAGGCAAAAACCTATAAGCAAGCCTGCCACATAAATAAACACCAGTTGGGCGTTCAGCTTTCCATCCAAACCTGGAATATTTCCGCTAAAATTTTTGACGTTGACCGGCTGATGCGCCGCAACAAAGATGCCCGGCACCGGATGAGAGAATCGCATCCGGAGCTCTGTTTTTGGGCTTTAGGCGGTGGGCGCCCGATGATCTACTCTAAGAAAAGCGCACAGGGTTTTTCGGAAAGATATTCAATACTCAATACCATATATCCGCAAACCCGGACTATTTTGCACCAGTCCCTGGATCGGTTTTTGCGAAAAGATCTGGCCAACGATGATATTCTGGATGCGATCGCATTGGCCATTTCCGCCAGGCTTTCTTTA
>JASFTL010000404.1:0-4333 GCA_050053555.1 Desulfobacterales bacterium | reverse complement strand
TTTGTCGTTTTACGATGGATTGAATCTATTGTCAGATTTCCCTATATAAATGAGAACCGCCAAAAAGGATTGGTAGAAAATGACAAAAGTTGCCATTTATCCCGGCTCATTTGACCCTGTTACCAATGGCCATATTGATATTGTTAAAAGGGGATTAACGATATTTGATAAAATCATTGTTTCGATCCTTTATAACCCCAGCAAAGAATATCTTTTTACCCTTGAAGAACGCGAGGAAATGCTTAAAGACAGCATGAAGAAGTTAAAAAATATTGAGATCGACAGCTTTGACGGCCTGTTGGTGGACTATGCCGCCAGTCGAAAAGCGCATGCCATTCTTCGAGGGCTGCGCGCCATGTCCGATTTTGAGTATGAATTTCAGATGGCTCTGATGAATCGGCGACTGAATCGCGATGTCCAAACGGTCTTTCTGATGACCGGGTTGCGGTGGATATTCACCAGTTCTTCGATTATCAAAGAAGCCATTCAGTTCGGCGGAAATATCGAAGGTATGGTTCCGCCATTGGTGCAAAAGAAGCTAAAGGAGAAATTTGGCATTACGCCTGAACCCGAACAATCCGGGAAAAATTAAGCAGGCGTCGATCGCGTTATAACGCAACGGAGGTATTGATTGTTAATCGTTATTGGTTATTGGAATCTGATAATTGATGATAAATAAAAAAGGAAATCATTCCTCTTAAACAAATAACCAATAACGAATAACATGGATTGAGCGCTTAGCGCTCAATCGGGCAACTTGATGGATCTCTGGCAGCTGAATATATTCTGCAAAGTCATCGAACTCAAGAGCTTTTCCAGGGCCGGGAAGGCCGTGCACCTGTCTCAACCCACCATAAGCAGTCACATCAAAGATCTGGAAGACTATTTCGATTCTCGCTTAATTGATAGATTGTCCAAAGAAGCAGTTCCCACCAAAGCCGGTGAGCTGTTGTATGGATATGCGAAACGCCTGCTGGCTCTGCGTGATGAAACCGAAACCGCTTTGGCGGAGTTCAAAGGAAAAGTAAGGGGACGCCTGGTTATCGGCGGCAGCACGATACCTGGAACTTATCTGATTCCCCCACTGATCAGTGATTTTAAAAAGAAGTATCCGGATGTTATTGTATCCCTAAATATCGGAGATAGCGAGAACATTATCGAAGGGATTTTGATCGGAAGTTTGGAATTGGGAGTTGTTGGTGCCAAAGCAGAAAACAAAAAAATTTTACAAAAAAAACTGATTGAAGATGAAATGCGTCTTATCATCCCCGCAAATCATCTCTGGGCTGTCGAAAAGCGCGTGTCTTTGGCAATGCTGCTTGAAGAGCCTTTTATCGTCCGCGAACAGGGTTCCGGAACGTTAAAATCGCTGCAGCAAAGCCTCAGTCATAAAGGCCTCATGATCGAAGACTTGAAGGTCGTCGCTGAATTAGGCAGCACTCAGGCCATTTGCCAGGGAATTAAGACCGGCGCCGGCGTGTCGATTCTTTCCACTCTGGCGGTACGCGAAGATCTTCAGGCCCAGAAATTGATTGCCCTTGAAGTCGATGGTTTGAATCTGAAACGGAACTTTTACCTTACCTGGCACAGATACCGTAGCCCTTCACCTTTGTCTGAGGCTTTCTTAGAATTTCTAGAGCAAAAGTTTTCAACTAAATAGAAGATAAAATGCCCAAAAAAGTGAACTAAAGCTGGAAGTGATCTAACCCGCCCGCCTCGCCTGAGCGGCTCGCGATGGCGGGCGTGGAGTGCCTAAAGCCCGCCCTCGCGCAATAAAGCATGCTTACATATTTATTTCAGTTAACGGTGGATGATTTATGGTAACCCATAAAATCTGTAATCAGGGTCTGGGCCAGGGTTACGGAATTACGTCCATTTTATTAAAAAAGAGGGAGTGAAGCGACACCGTACTTTTAGGCACTTTTTTGTTTATTTTAGTCACTCTCTCTGGCCCGGGCTAATCTTTCTATTATTAACACAATGATAAAACCGAGGATTGCGAGGCCAAGCGCAAACAGCACGTCGGTGTTTATTGTTTCCGGCATAATGTTGGAACCCCAGATGACATGCGCTTTTCCGCGAATTATTTTCGTTTCGAGGATTTCCTTCCACGGCCAGATTTTCGGCATGGAGCCGACCATCAGGCCGGTTAAAAACGCCATTGTGAGCTGATGGAAATTTTTCAGCATATAGTTCAGCAGTCTGGAAAAACTGAGCAACCCGATCAGACATCCCAAACAGAAGACAACAATAATCACCAGGTGCGGGGGCAGGAAGGGATTTTTTAATGTAGCCGTAATAAACTCATATTTGCCCAGAATCAGCAATATGAACGCACCACTTATCCCCGGCAGGATCATGGCGCAGATGGCGATGACGCCGCACAGAAAAATAAACCAGAGTGCATCGGGAGTCGCTACCGGAATAAGATTCACAATGAAAGCAGCGATAACGGTGCCGGCAACAAAGCTGATGCCCGCACGTCCGATCCAGTTTCCAACCTGTCTGCTGACCACCAAGATTGATGCCGCAATCAGACCAAAGAAAAGACTCCAAGTGAAAACGGGATAATGATGCAGCAGGTAGTTCATCAATCGTGCCAGACTGATGATGGCGATGCCGATTCCAACAAACAGCGAAAGCAAAAAACGAACATGCACATGCGCCAGGGCACCTCTCAGGTCGAGTTTTAGGATTTTTTGGGCCCATGCGGCGTCTATCGATTTAAGAGCCAGAATCAGCTTCTCATAGATTCCGGTAATCAGAGCAATGGTTCCTCCGGAAACCCCGGGGATGACATCAGCTGATCCCATGCACAGGCCTTTGAGCGCTAATAAACTGGCTTTTTTAAGAGAGGCCGGACCCGGGCTGGCAAAAAACGCTTCTTTCCAAGTCAATTGTTTTTTGTTCTCCATAAATTCAATCCGGATTAAGATTCGCTTCAGCGTATCGCACCTGCCAGCCCTTTGAAGCATCAACACATAAATGCAAAAACCGCATAAGGCGGGATCAAAACATGATTCGATTTTAACTTTAGGCTCTTGCGCTCATCTTAGTTCACAAGGCATTTTTACCTGTTTTCTTTCCAGCCGTGGGCGCCGATCAGTTTGACAAAGCGGCAGCCTCCCAAATTGGATTGGTGGATTCCGCTTTTATCTTTGGTCAACTTAATGAGCTCCTGGGAATGCTGGTTGCCGACCGGCACCACCATGCGGCCCCCCTCAACCAACTGATCCAGCAATTTTTCCGGAACATCAGGAGCACCTGCTGTTACAATGATGGCATCAAAGGGGCCTTCGTCGCGCCAGCCCGAAGTGCCGTCGCTGCATCGCATGACAATGCTGTGATAATGCAGCTTATCAAGGAGATTGCGGGCCTGAACATAAAGCTTGCGGATTCTTTCTATGGTGTACACCCGGTATACAATTTCCGCCAAAATGGCCGCCTGATATCCGGAGCCGGTTCCAATTTCAAGAACCCGGTCATCGTTTTGGAGTTCTAGAGCCTGGGTCATTTCAGCAACAATATAAGGCTGTGAGATGGTTTGCTGTTCACCGATGGGAAGCGGGTAATCTCCATAGGCTTGATCTCTGAGTGCTTCGCTTACAAATAAATGCCGCGGTACTTTGCGAAAGGCTGCCAGAACTTTAGTGTCTGTTATTCCGCGGGCAGCGAGCTGCTGCTGAACCATCTCCTCTCGCTGGCGTTCATATTTGATCGACTCTTTCTTCATATTCGTTTTTCTACCAAGTCAGTCGAGCCAGGTCAAGAATATCAAGTGGAGTTCATGATGATTTTTCTTTTGATCGCTGCACTCATGCTCGTTTTGACTAGGTTGCCAATTTTAGACCCTTTGGAAAAAAGACCTTGATCCTTTCAGAAAATATTACAATAATCAAAACATCGCGATACGACATTTTTAGGATATGAAATGGTAGGCACCCGACATCTGGTTTTCTCTTTTTCGATATCAATCCTGATCATTGCTGCCGGCACCATCGGATACATGGCGATTGAAGGCTGGTCGTTTATCGATGCCCTTTACATGACGGTGATCACCATCTCCACGGTCGGCTTCAGGGAGGTGAATCAGGTAAGTGAGGGGGGGCGCATATTTACCATTTTTCTTGTTTTTTCCGGTGTCGGTTTTACCCTTTACGTTGCGGCGGCCGTCGTTCAGTTTATGGTCGAAGGCCGCATCCGAATCATTTTGGGGAGGCGCAGATTGGATAAAAAGATAGACCGCTTGAAAAATCACTATATTGTTTGCGGATATGGGCGCATCGGTCGGGTGCTATGTCGTCATTTAAAAAAAGCGAACATCGATGTGGCT
>JASFTL010000403.1:0-4336 GCA_050053555.1 Desulfobacterales bacterium | reverse complement strand
CATATCAAACCAGCAGCTCCTTATGCGATAGAGGTCAATGGCATGCGATGAGACCTCCATGATCACATGGGTAACACCGGCTTGCAGCATATCGGCTAAAATCCGCTGTAAATCAAGCGATTCAGGCGTGGTGATTGGATTATCAAAGAACTTTCCCGCATAGCGGTAATTGATGGTTCCGATGACGCCAACAAAACATCCGGCCTGCTGCAGGATACTTTCTGCCAGATAGGCTGTGGTGGTTTTTCCGTTGGTGCCGGTAATACCAATGACCGTCAACCGCTCCGATGGTCGGCCATAAAAACAGGCGGCAATATCGGCCAGCGTCTGCCGGGTATCGGCAACCTGTATGTTTAAAATTTCCTCTTTTAATTCTCTTTGCGATACGACGGCAGCCGCACCTTTTTTTATGGCCGCATCGATAAAATCATGGCCGTCGGCTGCATGTCCCGCTATGGCAACAAATAATCCACCCGGCTGGACATCCTGGGCGCGGTAATGAACGGACCTAATCTCCGGGTCGGTCCTGTTCGTATGGGCGCCATCGTCAATGGATAGCGGTTTTGCTGCCTCAATTAACTGCGAGAGCTTCACCCTTTAGCCTCGATCCTTGGGGAGGTCGCAAATCGTTTTGTTCCGCCCTGCGGCGGTATGTTGAGATAGTTTAGCGCTTCGCGGGCAATTCTGCGAAAAACGGGTGCTGCGACCGTCCCGCCATAGTATTTTCTTTGGGGCTCGTCAATTACAACGAGGATCGTTAATTTTGGATGTTCGGCCGGGGTAAATCCCACGAACGAGGCGATATGTTTGCTATCCGAATATTCGCCATTTTCATCGAGTTTACGGGCAGTTCCGGTTTTGCCGCAAACCGTATAGCCTTGCAGGGCGGCATTTGTTCCGGTGCCGCCTTTGGTGATGACCGTTTTCATAATGTTTCTGACCGTGCGAGCGGTTCGTTTCGATATGACCCGTCTGACGGTCTGGGGCTGAAACTGCTTCAGCGGTTTGCCGCTTTGATCTGTGATGGTCTTTACAAAATAAGGCTTCATTAAAATTCCGTCATTGGCAATCGCTGAGGCCGCCGTGATGAGCTGAATGGCGGATACCGAAATACCATAGCCAAAAGCAACGGAACCAGTATCGACGGTCGTCCAGTTCTTAAAATGGGACAGGCTGCCGGCGGTTTCGCCGGGAGAGTCGATCCCGGTCTTGGCACCGAAACCAAATTTCTGAAGTGTCGTGTAAAGTCTCTGGGGTCCGAGTTTTTCACTAACTTTAACGGCCCCGATATTGCTCGAATATTTAACAATTTGTTGTAAAGACAGCCAGCCGTGCTTTTTGATGTCATGCACGATATTCTGTCCGATTTTATAGGCACCGTTTTCGCAATAAAAGATGCTGCTCGCTTTGATATTGCCGGAGTCGATTGCAGCGGCGGCGCTGAATATTTTCATCGTAGAGCCCGCTTCAAAAGGATCCGTGATGGCGCGGTTTCGCCACAGCTCTTTGTTAAAATCCGTATAGGCATTCGGATTGAAAAACGGAGCGTGCGCCAGTGCGAGGATGGCGCCGGTTTGAGGCTCCATTACTATTGCCATTCCCGACCGCGCGGAATATTTCTGGACGGTTTCCTGCAAAGCGCTTTCGGTAATGTACTGCAGGGCGCGGTCAATGGTCAGAACGATGTTATGGCCGCGGCGGTGGATATCTTTATTATGTTCTTCGTTGAAAACTTTACCCAGCGCATCTCTAAAAACCGTAAAGTTACCATTCGCACCTCTAAGATAGCGGTCATAGGAAAATTCGATTCCTTCCAGACCGTAACCGTCAAGGCCGGTGAATCCTAAGGCCTGCGATGCCAGGGTTTTGTTGGGATAGAAACGGTTGCGCTCCGGTACAAATTCGATGCCATCCAGCCCCAGCGCTTGTACAGCGGCGGTTTCTTTGGGGCTTGCCTGACGCTTGATCCAGACAAACGGGCTTTTGGATTTGAGCTTCTTTTTTATGATACGATGATTGGTCTTCAGGATTTTGGCCAGTTCATTAGATGCAGCATTTGGGTGACGAATTTTGGCCGGCCTCACGGCAATTGAAGTTACATCGATGCTGACGGCCATTTCCCTGAGATTGCGGTCATAGATCGTCCCTCTTTTGCCGCTTGATGTTAAGGACCTTTCATACTGATCAGAGGCTTTTTGGGCCAGCCACGGACTGCGATACACCTGCAGATGGACGGCCTTTGCTCCAATCGCCCCAAACAGCACGATGAAGACAAACCCGACAAGCAAAACTCGCAATTTGACGTATTTTTGAGTCATTATGGCAGCGCGTTAATCGCGTAACCGCGATTTTTATGCTTTTGGCTCTATGGCTTTTTATAATCACGAAAACGCGAAAACGATAAAGCACGAAATATTTTATTTTTTTTTCGTGTTTCGGCTCTTTCGTGCTTTCGTGATAAATTCATTTTTTTTATCCGGGTCAGGGTATAATGATGAGCTGTTTGTTGGTCGGTAAAACCAGACCCAGCTGTTTTTTGGCGATTTCGGTAATGCGCTGGGGTGATTTTAGCCGTGCCAGCTCAATTTTAAGATTATCCTGCAACATGACCAGTCGTTCTTGATCGGCAGTCAGTTCTGAGATTTCGTATCGGACCTGAATGCTCTGAACGCGGCACCACGTATAAAAAAGGAGTTCGACAATAAAAAGACCCATAAAAATCAGGCCGGCAGCCAATGCTTTGGGATTGCGAGTCTTTTTTTTTCTGCGCTTCATACTGATTGCCGATTTCGAAAACTCTTAACTTCCAAGTTATTAAAATTATATAACAAAATGATAAACGGCCAAAGCGGCTGCGACCAATAAAAGTAATAAGACAAACTGCAACAGATGATTACTTTTATCGATACGTGCCATGCGGATTTTTCCTTTTCATGCTAATGGGACACAGATTCCATAGATTAATGGAAAATTAAGAGAAAATCGTCCACAGATTACGCCGATTCGCGCAGATTAAAACATAATAAAATTAAATTGTTTAAAAAAATCTGCGTTCATCTGCGTAATCTGCGGTTAAATATCTTTTTTCCATTTCGTCAATCTGCGGTCTGCAGTCCGACTTGAGCTTCAAACACCATTAAACGAATCAACTATTTAACGATTTAACCAAATTGATCTGTGGATTATATCCTCTCTGCCGCGCGGAGCCGAGTACTGCGGGCCATGGGGTTGTCCGCAATTTCCTTGTCGTCCGGTCGCAGCACTTTTTTTGTCAGAGAGCGCATCACACTTTTTTTGCCGCAGGCGCATTCGGGTAGTTTCGGTGGACAGATACATCCTTTTTCCATTGCTTTTATATGCTGCTTGACAATGCGATCCTCCAGCGAATGGAACGACAAAACACACAATCGGCCCTTCGGATTCAACCAATCAGCTACACCGGACATAAACGCGTTGAGCACATCGAGTTCTTTGTTCACCGCGATCCGCAGTGCCATAAACACCCGGGTGGCCGGATGAATTCGTTGCTCTTTGGTTGTGCGACGGGAAATCGCTCTTTGTACGATTTGAGCCAATTCTTTGCTGGTTTGAATTTTTTTTTGCGCGCGTTCGTTTACGATGCTGCGGGCAATCTGCTTGGCCCAGCGCTCTTCGCCGTAGTCTTTAAAGATTTTTCGAAGCTCTGCCTCATTTAAATTGTTGACTAAATCGTCGGCTGTTGTTGCGGATTGATGGTCCATCCGCATATCCAGCGGTTCATCTTTATTGAAGCTAAAACCTCTGCCGCTGCTTTCAAGCTGATGCAGCGACAATCCGAGATCGAGAAGGATGCCGTCAACGGTATCTATTTTTAATTGGGCTAAATATTGAGGTAGATTTATGAAATTGCCATGGAAGAGGCGGATATTTGATGAATAGGGTTGCAGGGCTTTTTGGGCGTTGATGATGGCGTCAATGTCCTGATCGATTCCAATGAATAATCCGTCCGGCAGAATTCGTTCACATATGGCTTTCGCATGACCCGAACCACCCAGGGTACAGTCCGCATAGGTTTTGCCCGGCCGACAGTTCAGATATTGGATAGTCTCCTTGAGCATCGCGGGGATGTGTCTGTACGCCATAGATTTAGAGTCCTAATTTGGCAATTTCGTTTCTGACCTCCTCCTTTTTAAAATCTTTTTCCAATTCGATGTTTTCCTGTTCCCACTTTTCGCGAGCCCAGATTTCAAAGTGCTCGAGGACGCCGACCAGCACGATTTCTTTGTCAAGGGCGGCATAGTGTCTTAAACTTTGCGGGATGAGAATGCGATCCTGTTTGTCGCAACTGCATTCAAAT
>JASFTL010000402.1:0-4347 GCA_050053555.1 Desulfobacterales bacterium | reverse complement strand
CTCTCTTGCAACTGACGGGTGTAATCCTCGTAATAATGCAAACCGAGACATATCTCAAAGGCTTTGATCTGTTTCTGGTAATTGTTGTAGATTTCAGCTTTTCTGGCCTGACGTTTCAGACTGGCCATTTGGCGTTTAATTTCCGAAATAATGTCCGTTACGCGTAATAGATTGTTTTGGGTTAATTCGATTTTACGCAACGCTTCGTTTTTGCGGTTTTTATAGCGAGTAACGCCGGCGGCTTCTTCGACGAAAAAGCGAAGCTCTTCCGGGTTGGCATCGGTAATGGCACCAATTTTTCCCTGCTGGATGACGGCGTAGGATTTGGACCCGAGACCACTACCCCAGAAGACGTTGTGAATGTCTTTCAAGCGGCAGGCCTGGCGGTTTAAGAAATAGGCGCTTTCCCCGGAACGATAGAGACGACGGGTGAGGTTGATTTCGGTAAACTCTTTTAGTTCTTCAGGGCTATTGCCATTTTCGTTTGACAGGGTTAAAGAGACTTCGGCCATATTTAACGGCGGTTTTCCATTGGCACCCGAGAAAATAACATCTTCCATGGATTTACCGCGCAGTTGCTTGACACTTTGTTCTCCCATGACCCATCTTAACGCATCTATGACGTTGCTTTTGCCACAACCATTGGGCCCTACGACCGCAGAGATGCCTTGCGGAAATTCTATACTGGCTTTATCATAAAAGGATTTAAAGCCGGTCACTTCAAGTTTTTTTAATTTCATATACTCAGATCTCCCCAGATCGTGTTACCATTTGAGCCGATCTTCATTGAAGTTTTAGGCCGCTTTCCATCATAATGTTACCAATAGCGGAATGGCGGCATAAGGGGTTGTAGAAAAAAACATTTGAGCACCACAATGTTTTTTTGACAACCCCTATGCGTCAATCATAAAAACTGCCTGCTTCCAAAAAAAAGCCTTAAATTTACCTGCCACAACTTATTTTAGGCAAATTTTGGCTTACAAGATGACGGGAGAGTTGTCTTGAATTTCACTGGCAAATCATAGCAGGATGAGGGTCTCTTGTAAAGAAAAAACACAAGTTACGGTATAATTTTAATGGTTTGGATACAAGATGTGGTATGAGCGAATAGGGAAAAATGCGGCTACTTTCTTTGCCGGAATAACCATTCTTGGCGAAAACGCAGAATTCTTGCCCTCAATCGGTATGAATCGCGTATTTGTTTTCAAAACCTTCCGGGTGATCAAATAATATTGACACTCCCAGATAAGGTTGGATAAGAAATTAATACCAACGAGCTCATTTTGCTTAATCCTTGAAAGGTTAGTTGCGGAGGTTCGTATGTCGAGAAAAAAAGCACTTGAACTGAAAGATATTTTGGATCATCCCAAAGTGCAGCAAATCACTGACGATGTTAATGCCGAGTTGCTTGCAAGAAGGCGGTATTCGCCCCCCTTATGCACGGCGTTTTCCAAAAAATTTACGCTTTTGAAAGAAACAGATCGTTTTAAGTTTTCGGTGGATAAGGAAGCTCAAAAACAGCTGCCCCATATTATCGACAATAAGGTTCAGAAAATCGAAGGCGTCCAGACAGTAGATGCGTCCTTTGCCAGTAATTATGGTAAAAAACGCAATATCGGTATTGTCTTTTCAGGCGGTCCCGCTCCGGGCGGACATAATGTTATTGCAGGTCTGTATGATGCGGTGAAAAAAGCCAATAGCGATTCCAGGGTTTATGGATTCTTGATCGGACCGGATGGAATCATCGAAAATGAAGCGCTCGATCTCAATGACGAATTGATCGACACCTATCGCAACCTGGGTGGTTTTACCATGATCAAAACCGGCCGGACCAAAATCGACACCAAAGAAAAGATGGAATTGTCGAAAGAAACCTGTAAAAAGCTCAATTTAGATGCCCTGGTTATTGTGGGCGGTGATGATTCCAACACCAATGCCGCATTTTTAGCCCAGGAAATGTCTGCCGACGGCGTTCAAGTGATCGGCGTACCCAAAACGATTGACGGCGATATCCAGGTCAGAGACGACTCCGGAAATGTCCTGTGTGCCATGTCTTTTGGATTCCACACTGCTGCGCGGGCGTTTGCCAATTCAATCAGCAATCTTTGTACGGATAGCAGCTCGGATGTCAAATATTGGCACATTTGCAAAGTCATGGGCAGGGTAGCCAGCCACCTGGCGCTTGAAGTTGCTCTGCAAACGCATGCCAATCTGACCCTCATCGGAGAGGATCTGGCAGATTATGTCGATGAAAACAGACTTAAGAAGGCCCAGAAGCAAGGTAAAGTCGATTACCATGCCTATGGCATGACCCTGCGGCATCTCTCACGGGTGATTTGTGACGGAATTCTCCGGAGAGCGGCTGTTGGGAAAAACTATGGTGTGATTGTTATCCCGGAAGGTGTCCTGGAGTTTATCAACGAGATTCAAGTTTTTATTATTAAACTGAACACCATCATCGCCGAATACAACCAGACCCACGATAAGGATTTCCATTCGGTTTTTGCGTCGCTTGATGACAAGCTAGAATATTTAAGGAGGCTTGCGCAGCGGTCGCGGGACGATTCGACTTTTACTCTCTGGAATACACGGGATGATGACCTGTTCAACGATATTCCTGCTTTTTTCCAGGAAGGCCTTTTAATGGAAAGGGACAGTCACGGTAATTTTCCCTTCTCTCAGGTTGAAACCGAAAAAGTCTTGATGGATCTTGTTAAGGATTACCTCAACATTTTAAAAGACGAGGGACATTACCGTCTGGGAGTCAAGCGCACATATTTTCAAAAAACATTAGCACACGCCGGGTTGGATCCCGATCGATTTGGCGCTGCGTTATTTGAAAACTATGGGCAGAGCGAATTCCTGTTGAGAAAATCTTCCATCATATCAGCAAAAACCTGTAAACAGGTTCTGGTAAAAGAGGGGCTGATAAAAAAAGGCAATGAAATTCCTGCCGCTGTTGATAAAATTTATAAAAAATCGGTTCCAGCGTTTAAGACCCAGATTCATTTTTACGGGTATGACGGCAGGGGCAATGATCCGACACGATTTGATTGTATCTATACCTATAATTTGGGGCAAACCGTATTTAGCCTGATTGCCAACGGTGCTACTGGGCATATGGCGGCGATTCGAAATCTGGAGAAAGATTTTTCAAAATGGGAACCGATCGGAATTCCGATCGCGCCTTTGATGCATCTCGAA
This sequence comes from Desulfobacterales bacterium, assembly GCA_050053555.1. Taxonomy (GTDB): domain Bacteria; phylum Desulfobacterota; class Desulfobacteria; order Desulfobacterales; family JAHEIW01; genus JAHEIW01. The sequence continues at coordinate 1,143 of JASFTL010000402.1, read as the reverse complement.
GAGCGCAAGGGGAAGCTGGCACTTGTACTTGAAAAAAGTATCGTCGATGTCAATTCCGTTGCGTTTCAGGTGGTGAAGGCTAACCGGGAGAAATGGCTGGCAGCTGGTTCGGGCGAGGATCACTTCAGAAGACCCGGACCCATCCGGTTTACCGGCAGGAGCGAAGAAGATCGGCCGATTACGCTCGAGTTAAATGCCCTGGCGCATAAAGGCGCTTAATCATTTAATTCATTTTAATCGTAGGCGTATTGGGTCTCCAGGCGACTTTTATCCGCCTCATTGATGATTCCCAAATCGACGAGAAGATCGCCTATACCGGCCTCGCGAAGGTAGTCGATTTCCATGATGACTGCCGGCTTTTTATGTTTTATGCTATAAAAAGTGTAATGCAGGTGCAGAGAATCTTTCTTTAGCAGATGCACCTCCGTGCCATTGAATATGATATGATTACTCATAATAAAATATCCCGCCGCCGCCAGGATCGCTATGAGTATATATTGCTTAATTCTTACATTCATTATATGAGCTTGTTTATACCGTTTAAAAAGTGTTCAAAAATCGATACAGTTAATTTTACTGAAATTCTATCAAAATGAGCCTTTTTCGTCAAGAATGGTGGAATTTTGTAGGCGCTTTTGAATTCTCATTTCTTCAGGCAGTGACGCCATGAATAAATTCAAAAAGCTTTTTCAAAATCGGGTCGATATGGCCGATTATATGGTGCTGACGGGCATCTTTTTAGGGGCTTTATACTGGGCCCTGGAGTCTCTTTTAAACGTTTTTTCTCCGGACGAAATCAGCTTTTATGAAGAAATATTTGGGCCCAATATTAGTGAAGTTTGGCCTCGATTAATCGTCTTTTGTCTATTTTTAATGTTTGGCTCTCACGTGCAGTTTACCATTAATGAACGCAAGAAAGCAGTCGAGGCTTTAAAAGAAAGTGAGGAAAAATACCGAACCATACTCGAAAGCATCGAAGAAGGCTATTATGAAGTCGATTTTGAGGGTTATTTTGTCTTTGTAAATGATTCTCTGAGCAGAACATTAAGCGTCCCCAAGATCGATTTGAGATTCATGAACTTTTGGGATTTTATGGACGACGAGAATGCCGGACGGGTTTATGAAACATTTCTGGAATGTCGG
>JASFTL010000401.1:0-4354 GCA_050053555.1 Desulfobacterales bacterium | reverse complement strand
TAGGCAATATACCGTGATTCATCCTGAGCTTGGGGATTATATGCTCTGAAGGTATTGCATCGGGCGACATCTCCGTCTTTAAGGCCGTAAAACAGGTATTCAACAAGAAAATAATTTCTATCATTTTCATATAAAAAGCCCTCAGAATTGATTTCTGAGGGCTTTAATTTTTTGGTGCCCGGGGCCGGCATCGGGGTAATAATGATATGATCAGGGTGCGGCCTGCCATATGCCGGAGCAATCGGTACTATTAATCGTGGCGGTAAACGTTCCTGACGCAAAACTACCGCTGCTGGCAAATGTTCCCTGCAGATTCATTGTTCGGGTTCCTGACGCATCCAAGTCGAGATTGGCGCTAAATTGGCTGTTGGATATCGACCATGATTGCGAAACCCCTATGGAACCGGAGATCGTAGCACCTCCACAAGAAAAGTTATCAAAGGTTAATGTAATTGTTTCTATAGTCGAACCACCTGCAGCAACCAAAAATTCAATCTCTCCAAAATCCGCCGGACCGGACCATAAGCCGGGAACAATCGCCGAATCCTCCCAGTAAAAGACGCCTAAATTGATTTCGTAGGTACCATTCCCATCTGCATCGCATTCTAATTGGAAAGATGCATTATCAATACAAGTCAGTCTCACTTTTGCATTGTTCGCTCCAACACAAACCAGTACACCACTTGTCGGGTGCTCATCATCGTCGTAAATGATTAACGGTACAGGGGTGTAAATATCCACATAGCCGTGATCGTGATCATAAAATCTTCCACCGGTAATATCCGCCTCGACATAGTCAAAACCCTCTGAAATCAATAACGTATAATCATTCACCCAGTAAACCTTGCCGGTATTATTGTCTCTGGCAAGATAGTCCATTTCGATGACCATGGGATAAACCGTGGCATCCAGTGATACATCGCCTGTAATGGTTAAATCGCCCGTTGAAAGGTTGTTAAAGGTGATAAAATAATACTCTAAGTCTCCCGTGCTCGGATTAATCGATCCGTCTATGGTTGCGCTTCCGGACAGGATGATCCCGCCGTCGCAATAATTTGTAAAGACGAATGTCCCCGAGAATTCGCCGGTTGTTTCATTAACGACAAGGGTAAACGTGAGGCTGCCACCGCAGGGACCCGGTATGGTATCCGATATGGTTGTCTGTAGTATCGTCGGCTGATCTGAATGGATGGCTTCTGCACTTGAATTGGCTGAAATTAATGCCTGTTCGAAGAGCAGCGGCAGTTTGATCGGCAGGGGAATACCCCCCAAATCTGCATCCTCAGAGCTTAGGCTATCTCCAAAAACGACTGTCGCAGCGCCGATATCCGCTCCGTTGATGGCGCCGACGGCCAAATCATCAGAATTCGTTTCGTTGACGGCAGCTGGATCCGAATTGCCGGTAAAATCTATTCCGCCGCCGCCGCCTCCGCCACCCCCACCACAACTCAACAGAATGGGGCTGGTCAGAAAAGCAAGCAGGATCATTAAAGCTAACCAATTGATTTTAAGGCGTTGCCTAAATCGACTCATTAATTTTTTATCCATATCCCCCTCCTCGGCCGTATCTTTTCTCCTTTTTTGAGCGCTCATCGGCTGAGATAAACAAGAACGCATTCGCGCTCGTACAGCCCTATTGCTTGGATACGTCTGTCATTCTCAGCGGCTCGCTTGCATCGCCTTGCTTCTTGAGCCGTAAATGAATAAGCCCCTGCCGCGGTTGGAGTTTGCGGCAGGGGCTGTCTCAGGGTAACTTCAGAAAACCTTTCCACATGGCATTGTTCTCCCTTATATTCGGATCGAATGGATACGAATACCGCATCATGACGCTGTTTGATTTTTTGGTCTTTTCAGCCACGATTTTATTGAATTCAATAAGCGCAATATTCGTTTACGCGAAGCGTTGATCGAAATCAGGGGTGTTGGGCGTGAGACTAGCGAGTTATGATACCGCAGTACACCGAGAATTCTGCTGGAAGAATGCTAAATCGAAGATGAGTGGTTGCTCAGCCGGCGTCGAGCAAGAATGATCAAATACTTTATGTTTTTCCCCTATCACTTTCCATTGATGATTAAACCCATTTGAAACGCGAAGTCAATACATTAATCATAAATTCCCTTGTTTTTCATGTTCAGATCAAGTTTTCGTAAAATACTGTCAAACAATGTCAAATAAAGTAAAAGCGATTTTCGACTTGATGCTGTTTTTTTTAAACAGAATAATAAAGCCCTCAGAAATAATTTTCTGAGGGCTCTAATTTTTTGGTGCCCGGGGCCGGAATTGAATCCCGCTCACGGGATTTCGCCTACGGCTCAACCGGCATCACTTTATCTGCTGTGGTGCCCGGAGCCGGAATTGAACCGGCACGGCACTTAGTACCGAGGGATTTTAAGTCGGATCAACGCTAAACTAAAAAGTCAATTATGTCAAGCTATTATTTGATATCATTGACTTTTCGATTTTTAAAAAGTTGGGAAATGTTAGGGTATTTTAGGAAAAATGAGATATGGCGGGTACATTATTAGGCACATTTTGGCCCAAATCTAGCTTTATTCAATATACAGATACAGCAAAAAATTCCTCGCATGTAAAATTTATTATATTGAAGGGGTAAATATTTAACCGGGCAGGCGTTGAGTTAACAAATATCATACGTGGAAGCGATGAAGCCGGGAAGCTATAAAGCTGGGATGCGTGAAGGATACAATTCCAGGTGGTGATTGAGTTACTGTAACAAATGGTGAGATTAGATGTATACAGTCTCGCTTAAAATGCGTTCACCTATTTTGGGTTTTAACGCTTTTCTTAATACCAAATCCACATTTGCTCCAAGAAGGACAGAAAGATGATTTTTTAGCTGTACAAAGGTAAAAAGATCGATGGCCTTTTCAAATTCGACCAAGATGTCAATATCACTCGATTTTTTTTGATTCCCCTTGGTGTAAGAACCAAAAAGGCCGATCTCAACAACACCGTATTCATTTTTTAGAGCGGCTTTGTGATCCTGCAGGATCTTTTTGAGTTCATCAACTTTTTGGTTGTGAAATTCGAAGTATCTCATAAAACATTCAATCTTGCCTTTTACGCCTTGACTTCGATAGTTTTTTAGACAAAAGACGATAGCTGATTATGTGTTTTGTTTATTTGCGATTAAATCCTACCAATATCAATGGAGAGAATGTATGGGCATAAATGATTTTCCTGTCACCGTAATTGCAGATGATCGTGAGCGCAATAGCGAAGTCATCCAGTTTCTCTCGAAAATGAAAAATGTTTCCGTCGGCGTAAAGCGTCTTTCCCTCGGAGATTATCTTGCTGACAATTGGCTGGTTTTCGAGAGAAAGACGCTGAATGACTTCGCGCGCTCCATCGTCGACGGTAGGCTTTTCAGACAGACCATTCGGCTGGCAAGTGCCAAATATAAGAGCGTAATGATTCTCGAAGGTACCGCAAAAGATTTAAGTGAAACTGGCGTCAGCCGAGAGGCAATGCAGGGAGCCCTTATTACCATAAGTTTGCTTCTGGGTATTCCAGTTTTGCGTTCGATAAAGCCTTTTGAAACAGCCTGTTTAATTCTATATGCAGCCAAACAGATCAGATCAATTTCAAAAGGCGTCTTCATGAGGCGCGGATATCGGCCGAAAGGGAAGCGCAAAAAGCAGCTTTTTGTTTTACAGGGACTGCCGGGTGTCGGCAGCGAAAGAGCTGCCCGACTGCTTGACGCATTTGGCAGCGTGGAAGCTGTTGTGACGGCAAACGGTGAGGAACTGCAAACTGTTGCGGGCATTGGTAAACATATTGCCGAAAAGATCAGGTGGGCCGTCAGTGAACGAATTCAGGCTTATGGAGTAAGTGATGAATTCCCCATCTAAGTAGTACAGATTCCTTTCAGAATGTATGGGGAGGCATGACCTTCAGTTTTTAAATTCATTCCCTTCCCTGAATCCATAAGTTTTTAACCTGTTTTCAATCTGCTTCGAGAATACCACACAACCCTGACAGATCCGGTCAAACGCATGAAATTTTTTAAGTACTTAAGTTTAATATCATTTTTGCCGATATTTAAATTGAAATTGGGTAATTTACCATAGACACGCACTGCCAATCGCAAACAATACTTGAGCATATTTAAAAAATAAAAAGGTAAAAACATGGCACGCGGTGATCAATTAGCAAGGCAATAGAAGATTTTTCAAACACTCGTCACCTCCAGGTACGGAAAATCCGTCTCGGATCTGGCAAAAGATCTGGATTGCCATCAGAGAACCGTTTACCGGGATTTGGATGCGCTTGAGGCCGCCGGATTTCCGATTTATACAGAAACTGTAGACGGCAGAAACCTCTGGTTCCTGT
>JASFTL010000400.1:0-4355 GCA_050053555.1 Desulfobacterales bacterium | reverse complement strand
GCTCATTTTTAACGCCTTCCCAGCCAGCGGAATAATCCGAAAAGCCCGCCGATCACCACCACGATAATGCCGATGCCGATCCAGCCCCACACGGCTGAAGCTTTAACCGTGGTGCGAAACTCGATGTTTTTAGATGCTCTTTCGCCTTCAACACTCACCCCCACCGAGTAGTCGCCTACCAGCGCATCTTCATAAGGTGTAATAATGACTTCAACCTGTTTTAGATCGCCGGGTTCTATAGCGCCGATTTTCTCCGGCTGAAATTCCACCTTCCAGTTTTCCGGCTTAAAGGTCATAAATTTGATGTCATTGTTTTTAGCCGAGCCGGTATTTTTAACATAAAAGGACATATTCGCGGGTCTTCCCCGCCGGGCATCTAAGGACAGCAGCCCCGAGGCGGTCCCCACCTCAAGTCCGTAAGTGCCGGTCAATATGACCATCAATTCAGCTTCAGCGTTGGCATCGGCGGAGCTGACCCGCACGTTGATTGGATATTGGCCGGCCTGTGCGCCCATGGCCGGCTTAACTTCAACGGCGACGCTGGTGTTTTGCTTGGATTTAATTCGCAGGCTGGATATATACTTCGTTTCGTAGGCCGGCTTAAAATTGACTTCCCAGCCCTGGGGCCCCTGGGCCAGCAGATCAAACACTGCATCTTCATCCAGTTTGCTGTCGACTTCCAGAGAAAATTCAAAAGTGGCATCCGACGGCCCCCGGATAACGGGATAGGATGTGGTCAGCTTAACGCCCCTGGGCTCCTTTGATTTACCTTCGGCCGTGACTTTTACGGTGACGACTCGCGACATTCTGAATTTACCGTCCAGAGTTCTGGCATTGATACGAAATTTGTATTCGCCGGGCTCTATGCTTTCGCCGGGGTCGGCTTCAAAAGTGAGGCTTTTATCCTCATTGGAAGGAACGTGGACCCCGGTGACGGTGAATCGATAGGTCTTTATTCTGGCCTGCCAGCCCTCCGGCTTTCCGGCAATCCAGACCTCAACGTCTTCATCTTTGCGCCCTTTATTGTGGAAAATAATGTCCAGGTTGACATCGTCATCCTTTGAGATTTCCACTCCCGGGTATTCAGCTGCCATCGAGATGGCCCTTGCAGGTAGCTTCCCCTTTTCCGTTTGTGCAAGAGCATCGGCTGAAATGACCGTTAAGGTGACCATGACCAGGGAAATCATCAAAAACAATTTAAATCGCTTTCCTATTTTCATATACACGCCTCCCCCATGGTTTTTTTGTCAGCGACCGAATCGCATCTTGTCCCCAAAATGCCGGCGGCCGCCCGTTATCTAACCTGAGCGTTTGAAAAAGTCAACGCCCCAAAAAGAAAACATAAAAAAGAAGTGGATTTGTTGTATAGTTTCAGATAGATACCGATGTGTCGCATTCAGTTTTTTAAAAACTTAAACAATAATTGTATGATGTCAAGTGGGTCAATTCTGATATTTTTCCAAAAATTTGATCTAATTAATTATTCTCACCCAAAATTTTTAATTATCGTATTGTGGATTTGAATGATTATGGGCAACATGATAATTCCCTAATTAATCGTAATCAAAATGAAAAATAGGGGTTAAAATTTTTAAATAGTGTTCATTTTTGTTATGTTCAGCAGAATTCAATGTTTCTTTTATTGATGAGTTATCGTTTTAAAAAATTTTTTCATTTTGTTTACCCGCCGGGAAAGCCGATGTCACCCCATCTTCTGCGTTGCCAAGGGCTCGCGGTAGACGACTACAGCGTGACTTCGGCAGAGCTCAGTCGAGGCCCACCCTTGGACGCCTCTAAGCTGGGGCAGCCTCGACTTTTGCTAAATTAGGGCAATAGGTGATGTTTCCAATGGGCGCTTTTAATTCAGATGACAATCATAATCTTTTGCAACAACCCACGCGGCTGACAAAGCATATCCGGCGCCGGCTTTATGAATGCAGCAAGCAACACCCGGTATTCCCCAGCGATGGTGTTGACTGGCAAACCGCCTCGGCGGTTTTGTTTTTGCTGGGCCGGTACCCGCGAAAAGGCCGTTTTGCAGGGCATCCGTGTTTGATTTTAAACAAGCGATCGGCAAACGTGCGCCAACCGGGAGACCTGTGCTGCCCCGGCGGCAGGGTGAACCGCCGCCTGGATGCCGGTCTATCCATGTTCTTAAAATTGCCGATTTTGCATTTGGCCCGCTGGCCGTATTGGGGCCAGTGGCATCAGGAGCGGCCCCGTGAGACCAGATGGCTGCGGATTTTGCTTGCAACCGGCCTGCGTGAAAGCGCTGAAGAAATGCGGCTAAATCCCTTGGGCTTGAAATTTTTAGGCCCCCTGCCGGCGCAGTCGCTGGTGATGTTTAAACGGATCATTTTCCCATTGGTGGTCTGGATCTCAAGGCAGGAGAAATTTTATCCCAATTGGGAAGTTGAAAAAATCATTTATATTCCCTTAAGTGAGTTGTTAAAACCGGCACGCTACGCGCGCTATCGCTTGCGATTCGAATCCCAACCCACCGCCTCCCAGTTCAGCACGTTTCCTTGCTTTCGATATGAGCAGGAAAATAAAACAGAGCTGTTATGGGGCGCAACTTTTCGTATCACCATGGTTTTTTTAAACGATGTCTTTGGTTTTTCACCTCCGGATTTGCATTCCCTTCCCGAGATCCAGGGGCATTTGAGCCGGGCGTACCTTTCCGGTTATTAGTTATTGGGTTGACATCTGTAGAAGAGTTCTATACTATACGAATAGAAGAATATACGAAAAGTAGAAAGAGAGAATCAGCGATGCGCAAACTAGCAGTAGCCATGGCCAAGGGCGGTGTGGGCAAAACCACCACCGCGGTGAATCTGGCCCATGGTCTGGCGATCGCAGGCAAACGCGTGCTTCTGGTCGATTGCGACACCCAGGGGCAGGTGGCCAAATTCCTGGGCGTCAAGCCTAAATACGGGCTTTATGAATTTATTACCCGCCAAGATCAGGGTGGCAATTTTATTTCGAAAAATAGCACTCTTCATCGATGCCGGCCCAATTTGTGGATTCTGGCGGGCGGTATCGGATTGGTTGAATTAAAAAACTGGCTCGGAGAGCAACCCGGGGATATCCGCCAAACCATTCTCGGAGATCAGCTGGTGCCCCAAAAGGGATCGCTTGATTTTATGATATTTGACTGCGCACCGGGCTGGGACGTTCTGAGTGTCAACATCCTCATGGCCGCCAACGAAGTGCTCTGCCCGGTGGCTTTACAGGGTCCGTCAATGGAAGGCCTGAAAACCTTTTTCCGGTACCTGCAGTCCGCGCAAAAATTGAATACGGATTTGCGTTTGAACTATGTTTTACCGACGCTGTTTGATCGGAGAACCCGCCAAAGCCTCCAAATTCTACAACAGGTCAAAAAATACTTCGCCAGACAGATTTGCGATCCGATTCGGTATAATGTGCGTCTGTCTGAGGCGCCGTCATACGGTCAAACGATTTTTGAATATGAAGCCCGTTCATCGGGCGCCATGGATTACCATAAATTAATCCGGAGGATTATCGGAAATGGCAGCCAGCAAAAACAAGATGCCTGATTTTTTTAAAGATGACTCATTCGATCCTGTCGAAGTGGCAACCGGACAGGACAGACCGGGCAAATCCGGTCAGGATTCAGCAAAGGCGGCATCCCGTCATGCGGGCAAAGATGCGGGGTCGAAAACACGGATGGGTAATACGCCGAATAAAAAGAAAGCCGGCTTTTATGTGTCGGTTGACCTGCTGGATCGCTTTACCCGCAAGTTCTATGAATTGAAGCTGGCCGGCGCTGCAATTGAAAACAAATCTGCATTGTTGGAACTGGCGCTGTCATTCGCTTTAGATGATCTGGATAAGGGGGCCGGAAGTCAGGTTTTGAAGCAGATCAGCAAAGCGTAAAAAAGGAGGCAAGAAATGAAAGTTAATGAAGATACCTGGAAATTTATGCAGAAACATCTTGGATACAGCGATGAGGAACTGGAACTATTTCGCAGTAATCCGAAGAACGCAGATATTATGTCCAAAGCACCAGACTTAATGAACAAAACAATTATTGCTGAAGTCGTCGCATCACATGGATGCAACAGCCAGCATCATGTTGGTGATAGATTCTATTTTGACGGTGCCGGCAATCTGATTACCAAATTGAATCCAAAGCGTATATGTGTTCACGCTTTAAGTGTCCTTTCCGGCCCAATAGTCGTTGCCAATGAGTTGTTTTATGCGGGAGTAAATCCAAACGAGATGAGACTAAACCGTGTCGGCTGCTTCGATGTGGGTATCAACTGCGGTGGATGGGGTCATGTTGTGTTGGAAGTGAAAATAGAAGATCGGAAATAAATATTTTTTGGACACAA
>JASFTL010000399.1:0-4362 GCA_050053555.1 Desulfobacterales bacterium | reverse complement strand
GATACACGAGGCCCGGCTCTGTCGTAAAACTGCTGTTAATGCGCAACACACCGGAGCTGCCGTTGGAGCCAAGCAGGTTTAATAATTCGCCTAAATTAAGGAAGCCCAGGCTTCCGGATAAATCGCTATTCCTATTCATAAATTATGGCAAAAATTTTAAATTGGATCGCAAACTTATCATCATTGAACTTATCGGATACACTGCCTAACTTAACTCTTTCTGGACCGCTTGCATGACGAGTTTCAGGCAGGCATGTAGGGTTTTGCCGACCCCTGCCCCCTTTAAAGCACTGCCGGGGTAAAATGGAACTTTCAATTGTCGATTAAGGTCGTGCTTCATTTTTTCTAAGGGCATGATGGGAACATTTTCTCCATCAAGATCTCTTTTGTTAAACTGCATTACCAGCGGCACTTTAAAGATACTGAGACCGTAATCTTTGAGGTTTTGCTGCAAATCTTTTAGAGAAAGCAAATTCTTTTCACGCCGGACTTCTAGCGAATCAGCAACAAATATTACACCATCGGCGCCTCTTAACACCAATTTGCGGGTGGAACTATATCGGACCTGTCCTGGAACCGTATACAATTGAACGCGAAGATCGCAGCCTCTCACTTTACCCAGATCCAGAGGGAGAAAATCAAAAAACAGGGTTCGATCGCCATCTGTATTGATAGAGACCATTTCCCCCATTACTTGATTTTTAAAACTCTTGTGGATATATTCAAGATTCGTTGTCTTACCACATCGCCCTGGACCGTAGTATACGATTTTGCATTCAATCTGTCTTTTTTTTAGATTAACAATAGCCATAAAGTCTAGGTTTCGCGATATAGGGTCTTCGATAGTACTATCGGATCAGAGTCGCATTTTCTTTAGAATTAGAACATTAACCCATATCAATTAAAAAATTCGGTTGGAACCGAAACAATACATCTTTGTCAGCAAAGGCTATTTTGTCAATCCAAAAAAAGCCCAAATTTGCTTGAATTATTTATAATTTATCCTATTTTTGTGCTTTCTGTCAATATTTGAGAATTATATAAAGAGGTTGACAATTTTCGAAATTATGATAACGATCGGAACCTTTTAGGCATTTAGAGAGATCAAACCTGTTTTTAGCCGAATTATTTTCAAAAAATGGCAAAATAGCGTTCATAAAAGTAAGACCTAGTTTGGCCGGGGTGGCAATAATCTTTTTAGGCAAGTTGATCATCAAAATGGAAGGAGGGCCTTATGGACAAAAAAGTAACCGTAATTGGGGCCGGACATGTCGGCGCTACCGTTGCTCAGCGGTTGGCCGAAAAAGAGCTGTGCGATGTCGTCTTAATCGACATAATTGAAGGTGTTCCCCAGGGCAAGGCTCTTGATCTTGCTGAAGCCGCGCCTATTGAAAAACATGACGCCCTTCTTACAGGTGCCAATACCTACGATGATTCAGTGAATTCCGACATTGTTATTATCACAGCGGGCATACCACGAAAACCGGGGATGAGCCGCGATGATCTCATCAGCACCAATGCCGGCATTGTAAAAGGCGTAACTCAGCAGATTGCGGCCTTATCACCGGATTCAATTCTCATTATTGTTAGCAATCCGCTGGATGCCATGTGTCATGTCGCTTTTGAATCAAGCGGATTTCCCAAAAACAGAGTTGTGGGCATGGCGGGAGTTTTGGATTCAGCAAGGTTGCGGGCATTTATATCAATGGAACTGGATGTTTCTGTTGAAAACACTCATGCTTTTGTTCTCGGCGGCCACGGCGATACAATGGTTCCGTTGCCGCGGTACTCAACGGTCGCCGGAATTCCCATCACCGAATTGATGTCTGAAGATCGAATTGAGGCTCTGGTCGACCGCACCCGCAACGGCGGAGCTGAAATTGTGGGTTTGTTAAAAACCGGCAGCGCATACTACGCACCGGCTTCTGCTGCAGTTGAAATGGCTGAATCGATTTTGAAGGACAAAAAGAAAATACTACCCTGTGCCGTATATCTACAAGGCGAATACGGAATAAGGGATCTCTTTATCGGTGTTCCGGTTAAGCTGGGTGTTGGCGGCGCTGAAGAGGTCATCGAGATTACCTTGACCGAAGAAGAAAATGCCGCTTTGCAGAAATCTGCAGCTGCAGTTCAGGAACTCAAAGAGGTACTGAAAAAGCTGGAATACTAGCTTAAATCAGGTTTTAGGTGTCAGGTTTCGGGTGTCAGGGCACTTCGTGTTATATCGAAACCTGAAATCTCTCTGGAACTGCTTCAAGTCCGTAGGCTTCAAGGCTAACAGTAGGCCCTCCGGGCCAAAGACTGACACCTGACACCTGAACACTGACACCTACTTTTTCTGGGAATTAAAATATTCGTGCACGGCCTCGGCGGCCGGGCGAGTGATTCCGGGAAGCGCCTTAAGTTCATTGATTTTTGCTTCCCGCATTTTTTTTATGCTTTTGAAGTGCTTCAGCAGAATTGCTTTTCTTTTTTTCCCGATACCCGGGATCGCATCCAGTTCTGATCGCAGCGCCGTCTTTGCGCGGCGTTTGCGGTGAAACGTAATCGCAAAGCGATGGGCTTCGTCTCTGATTCGCTGCAAGAAAAGCAGCAGATCCGCGTCTTTGCCGAAAATGATGGGATTCATCCTGTGCGGTTTAAATATTTTATCTTGAATTTCACCTTTTTTTTCATCTTTTTTGGCAATGGCAATAATATCAAACTGGTTCTCAAGGCCAAGTTCCCTGATCACTGCTATCGCAATGTTCAACTGTCCTTTACCGCCGTCGACCATCAAAAGGTCCGGCATCGGTTCGGACCCCTGCTGCAGGTTTAATTTCCCGAGCCGGCGGTTTAGCACTTCAGACATGTAGGCATAGTCATCCGGTTCGTCAGTGGCTTTGATTTTAAATTTGCGGTAAGCCGATTTCTGGGCCTTGCCCTTTTCAAATACCACCATACTGGCGACGGCCTCAGCCCCCGAAATATTGGAGTTGTCAAAACATTCAATGTGGTTCGGAAGCCTGGATAGTTTAAGCTTTTTTTGCAGCCGCAAAAGCAATTCCATTTGAGCGGTTCGGGCGGCCATCAAACCTTGAAGCTCGTTTTCAGCATTGTGGACGGCCAAGCCCAGCAGCTTTGCTTTTTCCCCTCTTTTAGGGTTCAAAATTTTTGCTTTTTTCCCTTTAATTGCTTTAAACCATTCTTCGATCAGTTCGGCATCTTGAATCTCAATTGAGACCAAAATTTCTTTGGGCAGCGAAACGGCTTTCTCGTAATATTGTCGGATAAAGGTACCCAGAGCATGCTGGTCGTTTGACAGTGTTTCTTCAAAACTGAAATGCCGCGTTCCTTTGAGGAAACCGCCCATGACATTTAAAACGGTAATCAAGGCAACCTTTTTTGCCCTGGCAATGGCAAACACATCTCGATCCTGAAAATCGGTCGTAACCACAATTTGTTTCTCGATCGTGCGTTCCAGGGAAAACATTTTGTCTCTGAGCCGGGCAGCTTTTTCAAATTTCTGGGCCCGGGCCGCAGCATTCATCTGGGCTTTAATCTTGGCAACAAGATCCGTTGTGCGGCCCTTGAGAAACATAATGGCTTCGTTTACCTGCTCCTGATACACGCCTGGATCGACATCCAGACAACAGGGCGCCAGGCATCCTTCCATCTGGCAGTGCAGACATGGACGGGTGCGGGTCCTAAAATCCTTGGCACGGCACTTCCGCAATTTAAAGGTTTTATTGATGGTTTTAAGGGTCTCGCGGACCGCATGGGCCGATGCAAAAGGGCCAAAGTAGATCGCCTCGTCTTCTCCGATCTTTCGTACAATGGAAAAACTGGGAAATTTTTCTTTTGGATCCAACCTCAGAGACGGGTAGCGTTTGTCATCTTTTAAAACCACATTATACCTCGGTCGATGGCGCTTAATCAGATTGGACTCTAAAATCACCGCCTCTTTCTCATTGCCGGTGATAATCGTATCGAAATCAGAAATTTTTTTGATCAACACACCGGTTTTCATATCGACGTGGCCGAGATTCTTAAAATAAGCCGCCAACCGTTTTCTCAGGTCGCGTGCTTTGCCGATATAGAGGATTACACCCTGAGCATCTTTTAATAGATACACGCCGGGTTCATGGGTCGTGCGGGACAGTTTTTCCTCGACATTCTGGACTTGTTCGGTGTGATTGGATAATTGCTTCATTTTTAAAAACCTACCCGAAGTGCCTAAAGTGCCTAAAATTGTGGTGTCGCTACGCTCCATCTTTTACAAAAAGGACAGAATGCATAAACTTTAGTCACTTTAGATCACTTCTCACTTTAGCGCACTTGCTATATGAGCCAAGGTTCTATTTAATATGAGGGGTCGGAGCC
>JASFTL010000398.1:0-4366 GCA_050053555.1 Desulfobacterales bacterium | reverse complement strand
TTTAAACTCGCTAAAAATTTTATGAATGTCTTCCATGACACCTATCCTTTATATTAAGTATTCAGTAAGAAAATTAAATGGATGGATATTATTTGATGGCTTGGTATATCGATCCTCCTCTGAAAGCCGCCGGCATACGGAAAAGGTTCAACGCTCTGAAGGAGATGTTCAGGCTTGAAAGGGCAGCATATCAATATCTGAATAGGTTGTAAATAAAGGTCGTCGAATCTGATTATGGGGTTGAACCTTTTTTTCGGAATGAATATACATTTGGAACAAAGTGTATGTAAAGATCTTCTCTGGCCTTGACCCTTGAAAGGCAACCAAACAACACGAACGTAAAGGAGTATGCAATGCAACTCATCGGGGAAATGCTCAATAACACAGTGAAAGCCTATCCTGAAAAATCAGCTATGATTTTTGAAGCGTCCGCCTGGTCTTATGTAACGTTAAATAAAAAAATCAACATATTGGCCAAAGGTCTCAGACAACTGGCTATCGAAAAGGGCGATCGGGTAATGGTTCAGTTAAAAAACGGACCGGAAATCGTTATTTCGCACCAGGCCATCATTAAAGCGGGTGCGATTGCTGTCCCTCTGAATGTAATGTACGTTGCCCATGAAATTACCTACATCGCAAACGACACAGCGGCGAAAGCGATTATTTTGGATAGTGATTTTCTACCGCTTCTAGAGGATATTCGCTCAGAGTTGCCGGCCTTAAAAACGGTCATTGTTGTTGGAGATAATGCGCCTGAAGGCACCATCCCCTTCCAGGATCTACTTTCGGCATCTGAGGAACAGAATGCTTCCAAAGATGCGGATTTCGACGATATCGTTAGCATCATCTATACTTCGGGTACAACCGGCCGACCGAAAGGGGCCACGCAAACCCATCGGTCTATTCTGACCAGCGTGCAGGCGATGAGTGATTTCAATAAGCTCAACCATGAAGATCGATTGCTGTGTGCCCTGCCGTTGTTTAATAATTTTGCGATTAACGTGGTCATGATGTCTGCTTTCTACACCGGCAGCACCCTCATCGTTGTGGACCGTTTTGAAGCCGAAAAAGTGCTCAAAAACATGACCGAACATCAAGCCACTTATTTTGCCGGAACGCCTACTATGTATGTATATCTTCTTCAGGCATATGATCCCTCAACGCACGATTTAAAAACGATGCGGGTTGCAAACTGCGGGGGTGCCCATTGCCCTGCCGCCCTTATCGAGAAGGTGAAAAGAACGTTTAGCGTCATATTTATGGATGGATATGGACAAACCGAAGCCTGCGGATTTACGACCTTGAATCCCATTGTCGGTATCCAAAAACCCGAATCTGTTGGTGTCCCCATCGCCAACGTTTGGATCAAAATCGTCGATCATAATTTTGCGGAATTGCCGGCCGGGGAAATTGGCGAAATCGTACAGAAAGGCGATGTTTTCTCTGTTCACGGATACTGGCACAGACCGGAAATCAACTCAGAAACCTATAAAGAAGGATGGTTTTGCAGTGGTGATCTTGGTTATATCGACGAAGACGGCTATTTATACGTGGTGGACCGCAAACAAGATCTCATTATCACGGGCGGCATGAATATTTATCCGGTGGAAGTGGAAGAGGTGCTTTATACCCATCCGGCCGTTGCTTTGGCAGCTGTAATCGGCGTACCGGATGAAGTCAAAGGAGAATTGGCTAAAGCCTATATTGTTTTGAAGGAGGGCCACAGTTCAACTGAAGAAGAAATCATCGAATATGTTAGAAGCAAAATCGCGAAGTTCAAAGCGCCGCGTATCGTGGAGTTTGTTAATTTTTTGCCTCAAGGTCCGACAGGGAAAATTTTAAAAAGAGAATTGAGAGCGACGCTGTCGCAAAAGGAATAATGTTATATTGAAACTGGGTACCAACAACGATTCCTCCGACTACCAACAAAATTTCTGCGCGGCTGGTTTGCCAATGCCGGCTGCGCCACCGGTGATCAGACTGACTTTGTCCTTTAGACGCATGGATTCCTCCACTTTTGGGATGAATGGAACTATAACGGCTCAAACGCCAGAAACGTCTCCTTTTTTTCTCCGACTTTGCGGTGCAAATATTTTACCTTTAGCGGCATGCCGACATGGATCTCTTCTGGTTTGCCGGCGTCCACGCCTTCAATACGCGCATCAACCCGCCCCCCCTCTTCGAGTTCCACCACACCGGAGACATAGGGATTTTTGCGATTGTATCCCTGCGCAATCATGAAGGGCGGAGCAACGGTTATACATGTAAAGGCAGCCAGGGTCCCCTTCCCTTTCATCTCCATCCATTCCATATCTGAGCTGTAGCACTTGACGCAAATAGAGCGGGGCGGCACATAGCGGGCATCGCATGCTTTGCACCTGGATCCCATAAGTCGTTCTTCTCTCAAATACTGTTCATATGCGATATCACTCAATGGTTTTTGCTCCATCGATTACCTCCTCTCAAGAATGGTGAATGTGCAGGTTCCGCCCGTGCCACCCAGATTGTGCGCACCGCCGACGCGCAAATCACCGACCGGCACCTGACGTTCACCGGCCTGGCCTCGAAGCTGGGTCCAAACCTCATACAGCTGAGAAATCCCGGTAGCCCCCACGGGGTGTCCCTTACACTTGAGCCCGCCCGATGTATTGATTGGCTTTAAGCCATTCAATCGAGTTGCTCCTTCTGCCACAGCCTTGTATCCTTGGCCGGGCTTGAAAAAACCCAGATCCTCGATGTGCACGAGCTCGGCAATCGAAAAGCAGTCGTGTACTTCAGAAAACTGAATGTCCTGCGGTGTAAGACCGGACATCCCGTATGCCTCTTGAGCGGCATAGCGTGTTGCTTCAAAATAGGTCAAATCATCACTGGCATGAAACCCTCTGCCGCTTCCCTGCCCTAATCCGGCCACGCAAATGGGATCATCCGTAAAGTGCTTAGCAATCTCCTCGGCAACCAGCAGCATGCAGCTGGCCCCATCACTGATCGGACAACAGTCAAAAAGGCACATGGGCCAGGCGACGACAGGATTTGCCCGCGGGTCACCGAGAAAATCCTTTTCGGTCTGCCAGTCCGGAGCGGTGCCCTCTCTCTTTTTTAGGCTTTGCTGCTTTTTGTTCAACAGATCCTGAATGGTAAAGGGAAACTGTGCTTTGGGATTAAGCGGTGCATTATTGTGACTCTTGATGGTGACATTCATGAGATGCTCACGATTCGCCCCGTATTTTGCAAAGTAGGCTGTTGCCACAGCACCAAAAACGCCGGGGAAGGTAAAGCCCGCCCTGCCTTCATAGGGAACCGTCGCAAGTGCCAGTCCCTCAGCAACTTCCTCGGTGGACCGTTTGGACATCTCTTCAACCCCGCCGACGAGGACCATGTCGTAAAAACCGGAGGCAATCGCAAAAACACCCTCCCGGAATGCAAGTGCACTGGAGGCGCAGGCGCCTTCCGTCCGGGTGGCCGGTTTGGGTGCAATGCCCACCAGATCCGAGATGATCGGACCCCAGTGGGACTGACGCATAAAGTAATCATTGCTAAAGTTGCCCAGATAGAGGGCGTCGATCTCTTTGGGATCAACACCCTTGTCCACCGAAGCCATCAATTCCCTGAAGGCCTCCGCAAACAGATCCTTGGAATCTTTATCCTTGAACATGCCGAATTTGGACATGCCGGCACCGACAATGGCGACGCCTCGGCCGAGTTTTCTTCTTTTCATTGATACCTCCCAAATAGGTAATAAGACATACTGAAAAATGAGAACAAGCAAAAAAATCTCTCTGTGCCCTGGGCCACCTCATGCTTCTGCAAGAAAATCCCGAACAGCCCGGTCTCTTTCCGCATGCGGCTGAAAAACGATACCGTAGTGATTGACACCCTCCACATCAAATCGTCCGGCATTTGGAATTTCAGCCATCATTTTATCAATGACTTTCTCAGGAAGCAAGATATCTTCCTGACTCAGAAGTCCTTTGGGAGCCCGCAGGATTAAAACCTCACAATTCACTTTAGGATAAAAGGTGGCGCAGGCCACCTGGCGGATATTGGCCGCTTCCTCCTGAATGTGCGCCGGCTGAATATTGGTACGCACACCGCCTTGTGTGGGTTCGATTTCATAGCGATAATAGGTCTCGATGGCCGCCGACCACGGTTGGATATAGGGCGGCTCACTCATCTTTTTCAAATAGGCCTCCTCGGAAGGGAAAACCATTTCCAATCGGTCCAGCGCCGGTTTGATCCCAATAAAAACCTTATCCAGCTGCTCTTGGGAGAGATCACCGCCGCCATCGACCAGGATAAGACGCTCGATCCGATGGGAATATTCAGCCGCAAATGCCAGGCCGATAAAAGCACCCAAGGAATGCCCCAT
>JASFTL010000397.1:0-4381 GCA_050053555.1 Desulfobacterales bacterium | reverse complement strand
ATGCGCCGGATGAATCTGTATAACCGTTAATATTAATTTTAGCTTCTGGATTGTGGACCATGAACTCAGCAATTCGGTCAAGCGTTTCATATGCGCGACCAGGCAGGTCATTTGAGTTATGCTTGAAATAAATCACGATTTTTCGATCTGGAAAAGGTCTGACCTCTGGAACCTTTGACAGTTGTTCTGATTGATTATCGATTTCAGTCTGATCGGCCTGCGGAAAATCTTTACCGCCAATGACCGTATCATCATAACGTTTTAGGGCTGGTAGATCTTTTTTCTTCTCATTTTCATTGACCATACCGGGTACAAAGGATTCTTTTGCTTTCAACGTAGGTGAGTCATAAGATTGAGGAGCAATGTCTTCCATCTTCCAACGAGGCGAATCCTTTAGCTGGAAGATGAATAGAATATATCCGGTGAACAAAAGCAGCAAAACAATGGCGGCTAAAAATCCGATCCGTTTACCTGTTGATTGATTTTGAATTGCGGCGAACGGGCTTTCTCGTTTATTCAAAAATTTTTGTTCATCTTCTTCATTTTTCGCATTATCGATGGGAATTCGAAGCTCCTTTTCGCACTCCTCAATTACGGCAGCATCGATAATTTTTTTTCCGCCTGAATATCCCGTCAGCAGGGCATGATCGCAAATAATATTAATCAGTCGTGGATACCCGTGGGAGAATGTGTAGACCTTGCGAATCGCTTCCGGCTTAAAGAGTTCTCTGTTACAGCCGGCAACCTCGAGGCGATGATTGATGTAATCACGGCTCTCATGTTCGGTCAGTGGGTCGATATGATAACTTACGGTTATTCTCTGTCGAACCGCTTTGTTGCGCTCTTCATTGAGCGTTTTATTGAATTCACTTTGCCCGACAAAAAAAATATTTATCAGTTTGTGGTTATCCTTCTCGATATTTGATAAAAGCCTTATCTGTTCAATAAGTTCGTGATTCAGCCGTTGGGCTTCGTCTATGATTAATAAGACCTTTTTATCGCTAGATGATGCCTTGTACAGAAAATGCTTTAGATGGATAAGAAAAGCACCTTTGCTGTCAAAGCGTCTGTTCATATTAAACTCTTCGGAAAGAAAGTTGAAGAAATCAAGACTGTTCAGCCCTGGATCCGGAATGGCCGCGACGATAGCGGAAACATCGATTATTTTCATCAGACCATGAATTAACACCGTTTTGCCAGTGCCGACGTCGCCGGTCAGAAGAAGAAAGCCTTTATTTTCAAGAATGCCGTACTTAAGGGTCGCCAGAGCTTCTTTATGCTTTTCGCCGAGCCACAGAAATTTTGGATCGGTCGTGATCTGGAAAGGCTTTATTTTCAAATTATAAAATGATTGGTACATAGGGAAATGACTTCCTTGATCCGTTCAGGCAGAATGGCTGTTTTTCAATTGCCGTGTCTGAAAGAAAAAAATTGAATCTTTACCAGGATTCAAAGAACCAGCGATGGAAAGCAACTCTTTTGGCAATCTACGAGAGTGAGCACTTTTAAATAATTATTAGACTTACCGTCTGATAATACCGCGGCTGTAGTAAAAGTATATCGCTATCCAAAGAACAAAGAAAAGGATAATGAATGCGGTTCGTTGACGCAGAAGTTTCTTGCGTCGTTTGTCCACCAGGTTGACAGAATTTTTCAACTCTCTTTTAACGATTTCAAGCTCATTCAGCAGGCTTTGCAGGTTGGCCGTTTCTGAATAGGCCACCAGACGCTTGGATTTATTTTCAAAATCGCGCACATTATAGGCGTCAAATAATATTTTTTGTTTTTCAGTAAGATATGAAACTTCATGAATTTCTTTTGCAAATTCGGCGCAATAAAATTTTTTATAGGGATTAATAGCGGGGACTTCTCCCAGTTGCTTGATTCTTCTATCGATGCCGCCTTCTAACTCAACTGTAATCTCTTCCAAAATTCGATTCAGATCGGCAATCGTGCTGTTGTTTTTGATTAGATCTTCCCCGGATAGTGAAGAAATGAAAAAAATTAAAAACCCGGCTGTCAAACAGCTGGTAAATATCCGTATTAACGCGACCACATCGCGATTGATCGAAACCATAAATGCAGGTCCTTTCCAAAACTTTCTGTGCGACCGAAGCGGCTGAAGCGGAGCAGCCGACAGGTAATATAACCAGTCTATATTACAATATAATTGGATCAAATCCTACAGGAAATTAATGAAGTTGTCAATATGAGTAATACCTCGCGAACACAAAAAGAGAAGCTCGAAAATTAAAACTCTACCCCCCTGTTGGCGGTTATCGGGGTGGATCGTTTAGAAGTGTGTCACTGGGTTTTAAAATCTGGATGGTAAATGCAAAAATCTAATTTGAAGGTTCAGCTGATTTGTGATTTGCTAAATTTCGATGAATCTCAGTAAGATTGTTCGTATTTCCCATATGATTTTGGACCCATTCCTGAGGACGATTATACGTTTTGGCCAGCGCCGTAATTGCCTCTTCGAATGTATTATGTTTTGCGGTTGTGCTCGTCCAGTATTTTTGGGGTCTGCGCGGATTATAAAATAGGATTTCAGGAGCCGTTTCGTCATCAACCTCCTGGATTTTAGCTGGCGCATTTAATTTGCTGTTCGTTAAATTTCGATGGAGTTCTGCAAGATCATTGGTGTTTCCCATATGATGCTGAATCCATTCCGGAGAACGATCATACTGCTTGGCGAGCGCTGCGACTGCTTCTTTAAATGTATGGTGCTTTGCAGTTTTCAGCGTCCAGTATTTGTGAGATCTGCGCGGATCATAAAATTTAATACCCTCGATTTTTATGCGACCCGTATTGCTTGTGAGATTCGGCAATTTCTCTGCAGCCTCAGGTTGCGTTGGCTTAGGCGCCTGTGTGGCTGTCGTAGAGGTCGTTTTCGACAGCGCGTGGCCTTCTTTTGGCGGCTTCTCAAATTCTTTATCAATTTTTATTTTCTCAATTCGAAGAACGTCATTTTTTCGATAGGTTAAGATCAAATCATGGTATTCACATTTGACTTCACCATTTTCCTCCCAGGCGCGGTCATGACAAACTGTTTTCATGCCGTCTTTAAAAAAGATGATATCAGCGTTGATATTTAACGGGACCAAGATAATGGTCAGGTATAATAAAGCTATTTTTTTCACGCATTTCTTCCTTAAGTTTAAACAGTCGATGTGTCTGGAGCTCTTGGATATGACTTTTACAACATTCTGCAAAAATTTGTAAATAGCAAACTTAATGTTGTCGGAAGCGATCCTTACATCAGGAATGCTAAAAATGATTCATTTCAACATATAAAGCGAATATCGCGCCAGTTTAAATGGCAATGCCCATAAAAGAATAACATTAGATCGTCTTTATTTTTCCGCAGGTTATGCGTAGATTCGAGTTGGAAGGAAAAAATAAATGAATCTTGAGCAGCGATCACAGTGCGAAAAGGCGGTGAATTGCAGCCGATAAATCAAGATAATGATTCTGCTGAAGCAGGGTTATCTTGTAGTGTTTCTTTAACCGCTTTCAGCATTTCATCTCTATCAATTGGTTTTGTTAGGGTACGCGTAGCGCCTAGTTTTCTAGCCCCGTCCAGGTAGCCTTCAGGCCGGTTAACACCGCCACCGGACATCGCTATAATTTTCACTTGAGGAAATTCTTTTTTTATATCGATGATCATCCCGATGCCGTCTTTGTTCGGCATAATCAGATCCGTAATGATAAGATCCGCAGGATTCTCCCGATATTGTCTAATCCCCTCTATTCCGTCAGGGGCTTCGGCGACTTCATATCCTCCGCGCTCCAGCATTAATCGGAGCATCGAACGAATTTGCGGTTCATCATCGATAATAAGTATGCGTGCCATGAATTTCAGCTCCTTTCAAGATCAAATGGGCTATTGTAAATGCGAATTCAACGTAAGCTTATTTGATAGTTATTAGATCATATCTTTGTTTGTCTTTCAACATTAAAAATACAAATTGCGAATTAACAATTTGAAATTATTATATAATTTTAAATGCGCAGCTTAGACGTGGATTCAATTTTAACGCCCATTCGGGCCTGAATCGTCAGCCATTTATCGCGTAGGGGCTCCTCCAATACGGGTATCTTTCTGGGAAGAACTGGAGGGCGTGAGATTGGCCTTTCGAAGGGCACTTTTTACCGCCGCGTTTATATACCCTTGGATAATTGGTTTTATTTTATTGAGCTCGGTTTGGGGAAGATTTCTAATATTGGCTTCCCAGTTAAATCCATCGATGGGTCTGAGAGGCCGGCCTTGTGAGATCGTTCTGGCGGCTGCGATATAAGTCACCGGTCGCACCTTGTAAACCACCATACCGATTTGGGCATATGCATAAGCTTTGCGAAAGGAAAGAAAGCCGCCGAA
>JASFTL010000396.1:0-4381 GCA_050053555.1 Desulfobacterales bacterium | reverse complement strand
TCGCTCCTTTTGCGGTTAATTGTATTTTTTTATCGATTTCAAGGTTACTTTTCATTATATATCAAAAATCAAAAAATCAACAGCTAGTGTTGGTTGTTTCTGAAATTTTTTGTATGCGAATGCTGATCCCTGACAAGCGCCTATTTTTATGCTATAGAATTTATATTTCTGTCGGGAGTAAACTATGAAGAAAATCATTTTTACGTTTGCTTTTGTGATATCGATCTCCTCCTCAATTCATGCAGATATCGTTGAGGATTCTCCTGAACTCAAAAAAGCCAGAAATCACATGGTCCAAAAGACCATCAAAGACAGGGGCATATCGGATCCCGCTGTTCTGGCGGCCATGCAAACTGTTCCCAGACACCGTTTTATACCGCAAAAGCTTTTGTCGGTCGCTTACGCGGACAGACCGCTACCCATTGGAGAGGGACAGACCATTTCCCAGCCATATATTGTTGCGTTGATGACCGAAATCCTTCAGCTAACAAAAAATCAGCGGGTTTTGGAGATCGGCACCGGTTCCGGATACCAGGCAGCAATTCTGGCGCAGATGACACAACACGTTTACTCGATTGAGATCAAAGAAAAGCTTTATCAACGGGCCAGCAATACCCTAAAATTGGTTGGATATAACACAATAAAAACTCGGCATGGAGATGGTTATTTTGGATGGCCTAAGGCAGCTCCATTTGATGCCATTATGATCACCGCTGCGGTGGATCATATCCCGCCACCGTTGTTAAAGCAGTTAAAAAAGGGTGGCAGGCTGGCTTTACCGTTAGGCAATCCGTTTAGTTACCAGAATCTTGTTTTAGTCACCAAACAAGGTGATGATCTAATTGTAAAGCAAATTACGGGCGTTCTTTTTGTGCCCATGACCGGTCATGCGCTAAAAAGATAACCAATGATCTTCACTGCCGTTTTCCTCATCGGTTTTTCAACCTTGGCCTTTGAGGTCCTGCTGACACGGATCTTTTCGATCGGGCAGTGGAACCACCTGTCTTTTATGGTGATCAGCATCGCCCTGTTCGGCTTTGCAGCCAGCGGAACCTTTCTAAGTATCTTAAACACCCGGCAGACCGATCCCCCGCTGTTTGTTTCCGTTCACAAAACAACGGCAATTTTAATGGTGCTGTATACAGCAATGACCATTTTGGCGTTTGTCGTTCTGAATAACCTTCCACTGGATTATTTCCGGCTGCCGGTCGAACCCATCCAGAGTCTCTATTTATTAATTGCGTTTATTATTTTAGCGCTGCCTTTCTTTTTTTCAGGCTTCGTTGTTGCGGTCGCTTACACCCGACTGCCTGAAAAAACCGGCATGATCTACTTTGCGACCATGTGCGGTTCGGCCTGCGGCGCGATTTTCCCGGGGTTGCTGCTCTCATTTTTGAGCGAAGGTAAGCTGGTTATTTTGTCAGCCCTTATTCCCTTGATACTGATGCCGATGGTTTTCGGAAGCTCTAACAGGCGTGCTGCTGTATCCAAAAACCCGAAATCAGTCAAAACGGTTTTGGGATTGTGCAGCCTTATCATATTTTTTTCGGCGATTTATTTGATGACCCCATATGGGAGTGAGTTGATCCGGGTGAGGCCTTCGGCCTACAAAGCACTTTCCCAGGTTCTGCAATTTCCCAACACCCGCATCGAACAGACGGTTAACAATATCAGAGGACGGACCGACCGGGTCAGCAGCCGGCACATCCGATTTGCGCCGGGTTTGAGTCTACGGTATTCGGAAAATATAGCACCCCAGGGCGCAGCCTTTAAAGATGGTGATAATCAGGTTGCTTTGTATCAGCTCGAATCTCCCGAAGATGCTCAATTTTCTGAATACACCCTTCCCTACAGCGGATATTTTATTCGCCCCCGCGCTCAAAAGGCCCTGGTTATCCTGGAAGGCGGCGGAACAGCCATTCCGGCGGTTCTGGCCTCCAAGATTCCGAATATTACCCTGTTGATTGGAAATCCAGCGCTGGCCGAAATTGTGGACAAACACTATGATCTAAAGGTGACCGGTCAACCCCCCAGAGTGTTTCTCTCACAGACCTCAACGAAATTTGACGTCATTCATGTGGAAAACTGGGGAACTTCTATCCCCGGTTCAGCAGCACTCAATCAGGACCACCTTTATACCATCGATGCTTTTTTCCAATATCTGCGGCGGTTGACACCAGAGGGCCTGGTTATCGTCTCGCGAAAGCTTCTGCTTCCGCCGGCCGATTGCCTGCGATTATGGGCAGCGGCCTATGAAGCTTTAAAGATGATCGGTGTTCAGAATCCGCAAACCCACCTGGCAGTTCTTCGCAACTGGGATACCTTCACGCTGCTCATTTCCAGACACCCCATTCTGGACAGAGCACGCCTGGAGCACTTTGCTCGAAAATTCAATTTTGACATCGTATTCCTGCCCGGCATTAAGCTTCATCAGGCCAATCGTTTCAATAAATTTGAGACCCCGTACCACTTTATCGAAATCAATCGATTGGCAGCAGCTTACCACAGCGGAAATGAAAAAGCGTATTTCAGATCTTACCTTCTCGACGTACAGCCCCAAACGGACGATCGGCCCTTTCCCGGTCGCTTCTTAAAATGGCTTAAGCTAAATTCCTTGTACCGAACCCTGGGCAGCCGGCTTTATGCCCTTTTAATGTCCGGTGAAATCGTGGTATCGGTGGTTTTCATCGAAGCACTGGCGGTCAGCAGCCTTTTACTGTTTCTACCGCTTTTATTTGTCCGCCGAAATGACAAAAAACTCTCTATGTCTCACATGCTGTATTTTTTTGGCGTCGGAGCGGGATTTATGTTTATCGAGTTGTTTTTTATCAAAAAGTATATTCTTCTATTCGGCGATGCGGTCATTAGTTTTACAGTTGTTTTAGCCGGCATTCTTATTTTTTCCAGCCTTGGAGGGGCCTGGGTTCAGAAAAAAGAAAAACATATCTTAAAAAATTCACTCATCGGATTGATCGGTGCACTTTTGATCGCCTTTTTTGTGCTGGATCAATTGATTGAATACCTGCTGCGTCTCCCAGCGATATGGCACTGGTCGGGAGCCGTGTTTATATTAATGCCAATCGGATTTTTGATGGGGTTTCCGTTTCCCCTGGGTATGCGCGATATGCTCAAATCTCCCATGCAACGCGCATATGCCTGGTCGATAAACGGCTGTTCATCGGTTCTAACGTCGATCGTTTCTGCCCAGATAGCCCTTATTTCTGGAATTTCATATATTTTGGTTTGTGCAATTGCTGCTTATCTAATCGTGATTTTCAGCTGGTTATGTTTCGAAAGGAATATGCATTGATGCGTGACGAACCAATCATTCAAATTAAGGTGCAATGCTACGCGGGATATCGGGGAGAAGAAACGCCACGTACGATCTGGTTTCAGTCTCGGAAAATCGAAGTCAACAAAGTGCTCGATCGCTGGTTGGCCCCCAATCACCGCTATTTCAAGATATTAGGTGACGATGATGGAATATATATTATTCGCCATGACGTGAACACCTGGGTTTGGGGATTAACCTATTATCAAGAAGCAAAAGAAGTGCATTAGCATCAATATAAGCTTCACAGGCATCGACCATGCAACCTTTGGATAGCTTCCGGCCGCCGTTTTATTTAAAAAATGCCTATGTGCAAACCATCTTGGGCAGCAGCAAACTGCGTGCGCTGACACCGAATATCATGCGTGATGTCGCTCGCGAAAAAATTATCACGATACCTGAAAATATTAAACTGGTTGGGTATCATTCTGTTCAAAACAGCCGTCCGGCCAAAGGTCTGGCAATTGTGTTGCATGGCTGGGAAGGGAGTTCAGATTCAACTTACGTATTGCGCTGCGCCAGGTGTCTTTACCTAAATGGTTATGATATTTTCAGATTGAATTTCAGAGACCACGGAGACAGTCATCATCTCAATGGTGGTATATTTTATGCGGTCCTTTTAGAGGAAGTTTACCAGGCGGTGAAGCATGCTGCCGGATTTGCCGGAGGCGCCCCGGTCTTTCTGATCGGATTTTCCTTAGGGGGAAATTTCGTTTTACGTCTCTTGAAAAAGTGTGTTAGGGTTCCAATCGCCAATTTATGTCATGCGGTGAGCATCAGTCCGGTCTTGAATCCGGAAAAATCAACCACGAAAATCGATCGCATTGCCTTTATTCGAAATTATTTCTTAACGAAATGGCGACGTTCTTTGGCAAAAAAACAGAAATTGTTTCCGGATCTTTATGATTTTAACGATGTCATGCATCTGAAAACCATTCAAGCAGTCACCGATGCGTTACTTGAACGATATAGCGATTTCCAAACCGCGCGAGAATACTTTCAGGCCTATTCTGTGACGGGATCAGCAATTGAGGACATTCTTACTCCCAC
>JASFTL010000395.1:0-4400 GCA_050053555.1 Desulfobacterales bacterium | reverse complement strand
CAATTTTTTTTCTTACGGGTTCACATATGACAGCAAGACCCGGCTCGACTGACCTCGCCGAAGCCCGCGATCGCTGATCGCCATGTGATGGGGGCAGCAAAATTCAGTTGATTGCCGAACGCCGCTCAATTATAGATACAGAATTATGCGGTTTTTTTAACGTTTACTGACAACCAGGAGGTTCTCTTGAATCATCATTTACTATTGGTAGAAATCAAAAATAATATGTGTACGCTGACGCTGAACCGGCCGGAAAAGAATAATTCCATTTCAGTCGAATTAGTGGAGCTGCTCAGATCCTCCTTAAAAGAGCTGGCTAAAAATGATGACGTGCGAGTTGTTATTCTGCGCGGAGCAGGAGATAAGGCCTTTTGTTCGGGATTTGATATTGGCTCATTACCCACACCATCCAAGGGCGAAGCAGATCAAAGCCTAAAATCACTGGATCAGGTTGAGTTGCTATTACAACGCCTGGTTAACTTTCCATCCCCGGTGATTGCCATGTTAAACGGGTTTGCGCTTGGCCTGGGATGTGAACTGGCAATATGCTGTGACATTCGCATTGGTGCGAAAGACATTCGCATGGGAATGCCGCCAGCCAAGTTGGGCCTGGTTTATCCATGGGCCGGATTGCAGCGATTTATCCAGAACATTGGCCTGCGAAACACCAAAGAAATCTTTTTTACCGGCCGTACTTACACGGGCAATCGAATCAGAGAGTTTGGGCTGGTCGATTATCTTGTGCCCGGTGTTGAGTTAGAAGAATTTACCTATGGCATGGCTGAAGAAATTGCCCGGAATGCGCCGCTGGCGCTAAAAGGCATAAAAAAAATCATCAATTTGTTGATGCAATCCAGCCGTCTGGATGAAACCCAATCCAAAACAGCGCGATCGATTTTTCATGCAGCCCTATTAAGCGAAGACATGCAGGAAGGGCAGGCTGCTTTTTTGGAGAAGCGCAAACCGCGGTTTAAGGGGAAATAGCTTTGGAATAGAATTCATCGAGCAAGAACCCAAGATCGCCAAGGTTTTTAAATTTATTTGTAACGGATTTTATATTCCCGGCTCACAAGTGAAAAAGCAGAATCCTGATTGAGCGTTTCGAATTTTTAAAAAGGGGGAAAATATGCAGCCGACTTCTTATAAGGCTGAAGAGCTTTTTGAATGGGTGACCCAGGCAGGAGAAGAATTTTTGTTACTGGACGTTCGCGTGAATGAGGAGTTTGACCGATTTAAAGTCGAAGGCCCCCTTCTTGGCGATATGGTCAATGTTCCTTACGTGGAATTTGTCGAACATGAGGAAGAGAGTGTGGCCAAGGTACCCGCGGCTGAGAAAGTCCGGATTGTCTGTGCCAAAGAAGGCTCGGCCAGATATGTCGGTGAAATTCTGATCAATCACGGCTTCACCGATGTTCGCTTCCTGGCGGGCGGAATCAAAACCTGGGGAAATATGCTGGCGCCAAAAAGGGTGGCAACTGATGATGATTATCAGCTTTATCAGTTCATCCGTCCTGGAAAAGCCTCCTGCAGTTACGGGCTCATATCCAATGATGAAATGGTCTTGTTCGATCCATCCCGCAATGTAGATTTTTATCAGCGCTTTGCTGAAAATAACGGCGCCAGGATCATTAAGTCTTTCGAAACGCATCTGCAGGCCGATTATATCTCCGGCAGCAAGCAAATCGCTGCCAACAGTGGTGCGCATATATTGGGGCATGAAAACGATTTCAAGGAGGCGACCTTTAAGTACCAGAAGGTCGCCGATGAGCAAATTTACACCTTTTCCAAAGGCGGCCCGGATATTAAGGCCCTGCATATGCCGGGGCACACACCAGGTAGCACGTCCTACTTGATTGACAATAAATACCTGATTACCGGTGATACGGTCTTCATTTTATCTATCGGACGTCCCGATCTCGGTGGTAAGGCTGAGGAATGGTCAAAATTGCTGTATCATACCCTGAAGACGAAGATTGCCGAACTGGAAGATGATCTGTTCATTTTACCCGGTCATTATATGGATTGGAAAGAAGCCAATCCATCCCAGATATTTTCGGATACATTGGGGAATATTAAAAATACGAACTCCAATATCTACAGTATATCCACCGAAACGGAGTTTATCGAATTTATGAAACACAATATGCGTCCTCAGCCGGACGTGTATGCTGAAATCCGAAAGGTCAATGCCGGTCTATTGGACGTTGATGCGGAAAAACAGGAAATAATGGATCTGGGCAAAAATGAATGTGCCGCCAGTGCCCAAAAAGCATCCTGAAGACATTTTGTTTCCGGGGAGGAGTCGTTTAACACGGAACATGATTATATGGCTTCTCCTCTTTTTTTAATGCATTGTCGAAATAAGAGCCAGATTAGATAATTAATGTATAAATTTAAATAATATAATCTAAACTACTTAAAATAATAAAATAAATTAATATTCTTTGTTTATTCTCTTCCCTCTTTTCTCAATAATACCCAAATCATAGATTGAGCCGATCTTAAAAATCGGAAATCGCGTCTGCGGCTTCGAAGCAAGACGTCGCATCAGAAATATTGTTTAAAGACGTGAAATCCCGCCGATATTGGCGGGGCAATCTGTCACGAATATTGTCAGACCATTGGGCGCTCGTTCGCCAGAAGCAGATTGAGATGGGTTCTAAAGTAAACCGTGAGATTATCCGATATACATTTCAGCAACAGATGACTTTCGAAGGCCAAACCACGAGGTGGGGATTTATTTTCATTTTCTCTAAACCTCTTAATATTCAGATGATAAACCCAACTCAAAGGCTTCTATCGCTTGAACTTAATATATGAAACAATGAAGATCATACTTGAATCGGTATTCATTTCTTGTAAAGGACGCAAGCCTGTATGAAAGTTCACGAAACTGCATTAAAAAAATACAACGTCGTCATTCCGAAATTATTTCAGATTATTTTAAACTTGCCGGAGGAGAAGCAATTAGCGCTTTTGCAGCATGCTGAGCAGCTGTTGATCAAAGAAAGGCGAGCCTTTATCCGAAAAAAATGCTCTATTCCGGTCCGTTATGCGACCTATGACCGCGTGTATTCAAACATCATCAAAAACATCAGCCAGAAAGGCGTGTTTATCGAAACCCAGAGGCCTTTGTTCGTTGGCGAAGACCTCACCCTGTCGTTTTCAATGCCCGGATTTGGCGAGCCACTCAAGGTTAAGGGCGAAATTGTTCAAGTCTCGCGCAGCGGAATCGGGGTCGAATTTAAAAGCATGAGCCCATACGTTGAAGAGATGATTGCAACGATGATTAACCGCATGAAAGCAGAGCTCGATTAAGACGATCATATTTTGGATATTTATGCCCCAGCATTCTGCGGATCGTTAAGATACACGCTAATTCTACGATAGTTCCATTTGGTTCAGCTATTTTCAGGTATATACTACCACACACCACAGGTTTGGAAGAAGGTCTCGCCGATTTTGTTAGCGAGTAATGTATGGATTTTTTGGAAGATTGATAATGTCATACTCCCCCTTTTTAAGATTCTGCTTCAACGCATCAGAAGGCTCATGTTTAAATATGATAGCGGCCAAAATACGATAATCTCTAAGATTGAGTTTTGCTAGCGCGTCAAGCAAATAGATTCTTGATTTTATTTTATTATACAATCGCCCTTTTTCGGAAAGCTTTTCATATTCACTTCCAATTTGATAATAATCGCTAATTCCTTTAAAGCCAACGATCCTGTAATTCATTCCTAGGGCAACTTTTTCAAGCTCTCTTCGGGAGATTCTATATAAGTAATTTCCACATTCTTCAAAAGCATGTTTATGAACTTTCCCAACAAAAACACCTCTAAACACATCGATCATGTTTCTAAATAATATCTCGGTAAAGCTTGAAGCGATATACTGATCATTCGGTTCAATTAAAATGACGCCTTTAGATGCCACACGTAACATTTCATATAAAGCAATGTATGGTCTTGGGAAATGATGATATGATTCTTTGCAGAAAACATAGTCAAATTCTTGATCTTCGAATGACAGAGATTCTGCATTTTCTTTTTGAAATTTATTAATATAGCCAATATCTTTAGCCTCTTTTAGCAATTTGTCGGATATATCAGTGGCTAATACGTCGCAACCTTTATCAAAAATGTATTTGGCATCTTTTCCGTATATGCCATCGCCTACTGTGAGCCATTTGGCGTCAGGTTCGGTTTCGATAATGGGATCAAGGGCTTTGTACATGCGATCTTCGCGCCAAGCACTAACGGTGTCCTGCGCAAGCCAGGCTTTCGAAAGTGGTTCTTTTTGACCTTCGATGTAACGCTCTTTGTCAAAATGTGAAGCATGTTGTTTATAACTTAAATGATGGAATTCATGATGGCTTGACATCCTTTATTCATACCTCA
>JASFTL010000394.1:0-4402 GCA_050053555.1 Desulfobacterales bacterium | reverse complement strand
ACGGAAATAACCCGGTCCGTCAAAACCCACCCCCGGCACCGCCAGGATCAGCTCTTCTTTTAAAATCTGGGTGAACTTGACGTCATCGGCGATCGGGCTTTTCGGAAATAAATAGAAGGCACCCTCCGGCACGTGAAATTCATAACCGATTTCAGACAGTCCCTGGCAGAGCATATCCCGCCGGCGTCGGTAGATCGATACATCCACGGTGATGCCTTGAAGTTGGGCCACTGCCAGCTGGGGCAGGCTGGGGGCGTTCACACACAGCATGGTGTTGACGACCGCTGCGGCACTGGCCACCAGGCCGGCGTCCTCGGCTGCCGGGTTAATTGCCAGATAACCGATGCGTTCGCCGGCCAGCGACAGCTCCTTGGAATAAGAGGATACGATAATCGAATGCGGATAGGCTTGAAAGACCGACGGGACGTTGACATCATATGCGATCTTGCGGTAGGGCTCATCCGCCACCAGGTAAATACGCTTGCCGTATTTTTGGCTGGCTGCTTCCAGCACCCGGCCCAGTTCGGCGAGTTCCTCTGCCGAATAAACCGCTCCGGTGGGGTTATTGGGCGAATTGATGAGCATCACGCGGGTTTTATCCGTGATGGCCGACTCGATCGCAGCCGGATCAAGGTGAAATTCGGGATTTGTTGGGGCCGTTTTAACAGTGGCCCTGGCAATGAAGGCGTAATGGTCGTACCCGATAAAGTAGGGCGTGGGTACCAATATTTCCTCTCCGGGATTGATAACCGCATTCAAAACGTCGTTCAGGGCGCCGGCGGCCCCTACTGTCATCACAATCAAAGCCGGGGTGAGCGCGACATCATGCTCTTGACCAAGGTATTCGGCAATTGCCTGCCGGACCTGCGGATATCCGGGATTGGGTGTATAGCCGTGGTACAGGGATTCGTCGTTGACCAGATCCTTTAGAATTTTTTTGAATTCCGGCGGCGGCGGGACATCCGGATTTCCCAGTGAGAAATCAAAGACATTCTCGGCTCCTTGCTTGGCTTTTAACCGCGCGCCTTCTTCAAACATCTTTTTGACCATTTCCATTCCTTCGACCATCTTGATCATTTTATCTGCTATCGGCATAATTTTCTCCTCTTCGAAGCCAGTTTAGTTTTTTAGATCAAAATTGATTTCTGCTCTAATCGAGGTCAAGTGCAATCTTGCACTTATTGCAACGCTTGGCGCCCCTGAAAATTTTATTGCCGCACTCCGGGCAGATATAGCGGTCTTCTTCATCGGCCACCCAGTCTTCAGTACCATATTTGCGACGGTAGGGTATGGCGCGCAAACAAACTTTCTTGCCGACCGGGAGGGGGAAATTATCAATGAACTTGCAGGGAAACTCGTCACATTCGTGACAGCCGGCAAATCCTTTTTCGCGAGTGCAATCTCTTATCGAGCAGATTTTGCAAAAGACAGACAATTTGTCCGAAAGACACCCCTCGCATTGTAAATCCTCACTAAAAATGTTTTCAAGGCCTGGGATCTTGTTCTGGTAAAAGCCAAGGAGCAGTTTCATAAACTTTTCATTTTTATCCCGGGTGGCATAGTAAATCCCGCAAACGCCGCAATACAGGCCGCAGGGCGCTAATAAGTTTTGATTTATTTCCATCGAGTGCCTCCAATTTAGGTTCTATATTTTTTGAGTGACTTTCTCAAGCAATCGACGATAAAAGACATAATTTTCAAAGGGCACATCTGCACGCACGCGGCCGTCGGCCAGCGGAATATAACCACCCTCTTCAATTAACGCGGGAACTTTTTCTTCGATCTCTCGTTGGATGGCACTTTTGTTTTCGCGCAACGCATCCAGATCGATGCCACCGATTAAACGTAGCTCGCGGCCGAATTCGCGGCGCAAACTGCGGTAATCCATGGCATCGATATTGACCTCGCAGGCCCACAGGCAGTTAAATCCCCAGCGCAGAATGCTGGGGATCAGAATTCTGGCGTTGGCAAAAGTCTGCAGGCAAATGGTCGCCACATGATGGCGCTGGATCACATCAAGGACCGGCTCATAATTTTTGAGCACAAATTCTTCGTACATCTTTGGAGAAATCAAGGGTCGATCGCTTCCGCCAATGGGCTCACTGAAAACGACAGCGTCGACGTTTACTTCTTTCAGGATCCGATCGGTCAATCGGGCGGCAAACTCACCCTGGATTTGCATGCGTTTGCGAACCACATCCGGCTGATCCATCAGCAAAACCATCACATCGGTAAACGACCGCCAATCACCGACGCCCATGGTCAGAAAAAACCCGCGATGCACGTACAACATGAGCACATGGTCCCTGGTTTGCCAATCCCGCACGCGCCGGGACCATTTCCGGGGAAGCCGTTTTTCGTCGAAAGGATCCAGACGGCGCTCAAATTTTTTCAAATTGGTCATTTTATCGAGTTTGGATACGAGTTTGGGGCGCGGCTCCAGATCCACCTGCATGCGTTCCCGCTGATCGCACGGAAACATCGTGGCAAGATCGGCGTCTTTAGCCAGCCCCTGTGTGCGCCAGGCTTTCAGCACGTCCTTGCGGATGCCTTCTTCAAAATAGGGGACGCGGTCCGGTCGGCCGTAGCCCATGGTTTCCCTGAAACGATCGCGGCTGGACATTTTTATCGTTGTTTGAGGATTCATCTCTTTTTGATTTTGAGGCGCATTGCTGACCGATGAACGCGGATTAAAAAATAATCCTAAAATAAAAATATCACGAAAGCAACAAATCCGGGCGACGCGAACTATAAAAGCAGAATCTGGTTTTTAAGCGATCGGCTCTCGCCGGCGGATATGGTTCTTAT
This sequence comes from Desulfobacterales bacterium, assembly GCA_050053555.1. GTDB lineage: Bacteria > Desulfobacterota > Desulfobacteria > Desulfobacterales > JAHEIW01 > JAHEIW01. Next base: position 1,594 of record JASFTL010000394.1, on the reverse strand, counting down.
GGCCGGCAAACCTCTCACCGGGCACTTGTTTTCACAGATACCGCAGCCAATACATCTTTTCAGGTCCACAAATGGCAATTGCACATTCATTTTCTTTCCATCTGCTGCGGCGACGACGTCCTTTTCAAGATAAATCGCTTTCGGTGACGTCGGGCAGTGCTCCTGGCAGACGATGCACGGCGCATTGCCGGACCATGGCAGACAGCGCCCTCTATCAATATAGGCCGAGCCGATTTTGATCGGGCGCCCAATTTTTTCTTTGGCGCTGATTTCTGCGATGGCCCCTGTGGGACACACACTTCCGCACAGGGTACAGGTATATTCGCAATAGCCCTGGGTCATGATGAGATGAGGCGTCCAGAATCCAGCCATCCCGGCTTCAGCAAGCGTGGGGTTGATGACATTGGTCGGGCATACCTTCATGCATTGGCCGCAACGCTGACAGAGTTCAAGGAATGCTTTTTCAGGCAGGGCTCCGGGGGGTCTGATCAGTCGTGAATCAGGTATCTTATCGATTTGACCGTCAAGCCTTCCGAACAACGGAATGGAAACACCGGCTAAAAGGCCGCCGAGCAGCGCCCGTTTACCGATGTCCGGCTTTGGGGTCAACCGGGGCGTCGATTTAAATTTAAATGCCAGGGCATCTTCCGGGCAGACATGAAAGCAGTTAAAGCAAACATGGCATTCGGCTGTCTCCCAGTCCTGATCCGGTCGGGGCGATGCTGCGCCCTGGCAGTGCCTGACGCATAAATTGCATTCGGTGCATTTTTCCGGGTATTTTTCCAGTCGCAAGATGCTGAAGCGCGAGAAAATACCCAGCAAAGCGCCCAGCGGGCACAGGATTCGGCACCAGAAGCGGGGACGGATTCGATTCAAAAACAGAATGACCAGGAAAATGATCCCGATCAGCCAGGCCGTTTGATACGCCGGATTACGATAGCCGAATATAGGCGCCACCAGCACTTCTGCGCCATAACTGAGCATCTTTATCAATTTGATGTCGCTGCCGGCCATGGCCTCGAAAAGTGATCGGATTCCCACGCCAAGGCCCGGCAATACGGCTAGTGCGACCGATCGGAATAGCAGGGCAATGGGATCCATCAGCCCGGCCATATTTAAACCGAAAATGGCGGCTACCAGTAACACGATCAGCAAAAAATATTTTAGGCGCTGGCTGGGTTTTTTTAGGTTGGCCTGCACCATCCGATTGCCCTTCAGTGCGGGCTTATACCAGGCGATGCCATGATGGATGGTTCCGAAAGGACAGATAAATCCGCAGAATGCCCTGCCGATCAGCAGCGTTAGGAAGACAATCCCCAATCCCCATAGAAACCCCTCGATGAGCCGGTATCCGGACAGCAAAGAGGTTAATCCCACCAATGGATCTAGCTGAAAGAAAAAGGTGACGGGCAGTTTCAGTCGTAAATCTTGTTCACCTGTGAAAGCCAAGGAATAATCCTGGTAAACATCCTGCGGAAGACGGCTTTCAACTAGCAGAAAGAGAAAAAAACACAGGAGCCCGGTCTGGGTGATTCGCCTCAGCCAAACAAGATGTCGTGCTTTCACAGAACGACCTTTTGTTGCTCGAGTTTTT
>JASFTL010000393.1:0-4405 GCA_050053555.1 Desulfobacterales bacterium | reverse complement strand
TGCTTTGTGATTGAAAGTATTCCAAAAGAGCCTACCGAGTACACAAAAAGGCTCTCCTGGATTGAAAAAAAGAATTTTCTCCCATTGAAGGAGGAATATTATGATGCCCAGAGCGAGCTCTATCGGATATTCACAGCCGACAAGATTGAAGATATCAAAGTCGGTGAAGGGACCGGTGAGAATCTGTTTCCAACGGTAACACGCCGAACCATGAAAAACCTAAAGACCGGACATCGTACCGAAGTTGTTTATAAGTCGGTCTCGTACAATCTGGGACTGAAAGACAAAGATTTCAGCGAACGGCATATGCGTCGGCCACCGCGCTCATGGGTCAGGTAATCTTGGCAAACTACCTAGTAATAGACGATGAACAAAATAGTTACGATAGTGATGGTACTGGCAGTCCTATTGCAGTTCCCAGCATACGCCCAAGAAACAGAGGATGAAAAAAACATTGAAATACACGGGTTCCTGATGGGGAACTATTCCTTGCGGACTCACGACCAGAAACCTGACGGGAAAGAAGGAGATGATTTTCTTTTGGCTGAAGAGAGATTTCGTTTAGACGTTTTCGGATGGACAGAATCCATCGAGGCTTCGATACGATTCAAAGGGGATCTTCTTTATGATCAAGTGGCCGAAGAGGTTGACACCGATACTCGGGAACTTTATCTGGACTATACGACCGGCGACTTCGACTTCCGTCTGGGTAGACAGATTGTTACCTGGGGGGTGGGGGATCTGCTATTTATCAATGACGTTTTTTCGAAAGACTATGTCTCATTCTTTTCGGGACGCCCCCTTGAGTATCTTAAGAGAGGAGTGGACGGTCTGCGCACCCGATACTCTTCTGCCTTGATCAACGTTGAGTTTTTGGTCATTCCATTTTTTGAACCGAACAATTTGCCCGAGTCAGATCGATTTTTACTTTTTGATCCATTCCCCGAAATTTCGTCACGTAAAAAGGAAGAACCGAACACAACATTTGAAAATACCCAGCTGGCCTTGCGGCTCTATCGCAGGATCAAGGATTTCGATGTCTCGGCCTATGCATATAAAGGTTTCTGGCTAACACCGAATATGAAACCTGACGATCTCACTGCGCCCACGCGCGTGATAACTTTCTATCCCGATCTTTCTGTCTATGGATTAAGTGCTCAGGGAGGAGCTCTGCGTGGGGTGCTAAGTTTTGAAACAGGTTTTTACCAATCAAGGGAAGATGAGGCAGGCAAAGATCCATTTATTCGAAACTCCCAAATCCGCTCTTTAATCGGATACCAGCGTCAGATATGGGAGGACTTCACTGCGGGCATCCAATATTTTAGCGAGTACATGCTCAATCACGATGAATATGTTGAAAACCTGCCCGAGGGAGCTCCAAAGTTAGATAAGTACAGAGATATCACCACTGTCAGACTCACCCAGTTATTGATGCACCAGACATTGAAGCTTTCTTTTTTTGCTTTTTACAGCCCAATCGATGAGGACTACATGATCATTCCTGAAGTAAAATACAATTTTACCGATGAGTTATCTGCGACCTTGGGGGCTAACATTTTCGGTGGACCGGAAGATGCCCCTAATTTTGGCCATTTCGATAAAAATGACAATATTTACACTGTTATAAAATATGAATTTTAGTTAAGCTTTGATTCATTTGTAACTAAAAAAGGAGCAAAGCAGGATCTTCTAAGTGACTGAAATCGCGCAGAAGAAAGATCCAATGAATTGAAAGGCGACTTGTAGTTCAGATGTAAAGAAATATTAATGTTCAATAAGCACCATTATAATAATTAACAAGATGCTGCAAAGTGAAAATGTCATCCGGTTAAGCTTTTTCTTCATTATTTTTGCCCTTGTGGCGCTCTGGGAATATCTGGGACCGCGCCGCGAATTAGTCACTTCTAAAAAGCTGCGCTGGATCGGCAATCTGAGCATCACCTTCATGAATCCCTTGCTGGTGCGCCTGTTGTTTCCCGTGCTGGCCGTTACCATGGCCGTAAAAGCTCAGGAGCGCGACTGGGGTCTTTTAAACCATTTTGCCTTGCCCTATGGGCTGGACATCTTTATCGGAATCATTGTATTGGACCTGGTGATCTACCTGCAACATGTGATGTTTCATGCAATTCCGATTCTGTGGCGCCTGCACATGGTGCATCATGCCGATCTGGATTATGACGTGACCACCGGCTTGCGTTTCCACCCCATTGAGATTATGTTATCCATGGGCATTAAGCTAGCGGTTGTGGCCACCTTTGGTCTTCCGGCTGCGGCGGTTATGATATTCGAGGTCATATTGAATGGAGCAGCCATGTTCAATCATGGAAATATCCGTCTGCCTTTGAGCATTGACCGCATACTGCGCTACTTCATCGTTACCCCCGGATGTTGCCGACTCATATTGCGGAGTGGGCAATCTCTTCACATTGGGATCCATCAATGAAGGGGATTTTGTGCTGGATGTGGGCTGCGGCGCCGGCGTCGACACGCTTTTTTCAGCGAAGATGACAGGTCCTTCGGGAAAGGCGGTGGGGGTCGATATAACACCCGCAATGCTGGAAAAAGCCAAAGAAAATCTTTCGAAGACCAATTTAAAAAATGTGACCTTTAAGGAAGGATCGGCTGAAAATTTGCCATTTACAGATGAAGACTTTGACGTTGTAACCTCAAATGGAGCCTTAAATCTTGTTCTCGACAAGCCCAAAGCATTTGCTGAGATCTACCGCGTTTTAAGACCAGATGGACGCCTGATGGTCGCCGACGAAATTCTAATCGGAGAAATGCCCAAGGAAAAGGACAAAATAATTAAAAGCTGGGCTCGATGAGAGGGCGGCGCAATACCGGGAAAGGATTTCCTGGCAATGCTCAAAAAGGCCGGCTTTGTGAATTCTGAACTGGTAGCAAAAACGGGCTTCAACAGTTCCTCGGCTACAGAAGGGGTATTAATCCGCACTGAAAAATAAATCGATATGATTCCTTGAAAAAGAAACAAAATTATTCCTTTTCGAAATTTGAATCGTTAAACTTAAGTAAAAAAAAAGGAAGTAAATTATCTTATGAACTTGCAAGGGAAAGTTGTTCGCAGTTCTGTCGTGATTTTTTATTTATTCATCGGGCTCGAGATCATCATCATGATCAGCCCTTTTGCGGCCTATTTTTATGCCGGGTACGGTCCGTTACTCAACACGCTTTACGCTTTTCCGGCCACTGCCTGGCTGACCGGGTTTTTTTTACCCCATGCCGTCGTCTCCAAAAGCAGTGTTCTTAATTTTATCAACAGTTTGGGTCGAATGCTTTTCTCCCTTGGAATGCTTGCATTTTTGATCGGCGCTTTCCAAGTGTACACGGCCAAGTTTCGCCGCAAAGGGGTGGTAACCGGAATACTGTATCGCTGGATTCGCCATCCCCAGTATCTGTTTCTCGCCATTGCCGGACTGGGCCTGCTCCTGTTCTGGCCGCGTTTTTTTATTCTGATCCTGTATGTCAGCATGTTATTTGTCTATTACCTGCTGGCACGGTATGAAGAACAACGCATGCTGGCAGCACATGCAGAAAGTTACCGCACCTATATGGAGCGTACGGCCATGTTTCTTCCGGGTGAGCCGGGCAGAAAAATTTTTCGTTCTCTGTTCGGTTGGATCCGTTCGAAAAAACTGGCGCTGGGGCTGGCTTATGGGGTCTCCCTGGTGATGTTTACTGCGGCGGCCTTTGGTCTGCACGCTTATACAATTTCCAAAACATCGATCATATACATTCCTGAAAAAAAACTCACGGCGGTTTCGGTAATTCCGCAAAACGATGAATCGATGCAACGTATTATCGATATCGCCTTTCAGGACAACGCCGTTTCCACCGCGATCGAAAATTTTCAACAGCAGGGGCACCAAGGATTCATGATCCATATCATGCCCAGGCAATACATGATGCAAGCCCTTTTTGCCCAGCCTGATCGGTCCGGTATGCGCATGCGGTCCAGACGGTCGTTCGGCGCTGTAATCAGATTTTTCTTCCCGCTTTTTAGCCGCCGCGGTCACAGTGAGATGATGGGCTTATCGGGGAATGACTCCCTGCGGCTGATCGTCTCTCAGCTGACCTGGCCCAACGGGGAGTACGCTTCGGGCAACGAAGCGCTGGCCTTCACGGTCAAACACTTACCCTTACTACGGGTGGATGTGAATACCGCCAATGGCAAAGTGCTGAATGTCGAACCCACGGCACGGCGAAACTACTGGGGCCAGGTGCCCATGCCTGTGTTTTGAATTCGGAACTATCTAAATATAGAAATGAAAACTTAAATAGGTGAGGGGTCGGGGAGTTTTTCTATCCTCTATTGTCGATAGATACCTATAGGACTTCGACCCGTTAGGGGCTCCGGCCGCATGCGGTCCGCAACAAGGGTTCCTGA
>JASFTL010000392.1:0-4405 GCA_050053555.1 Desulfobacterales bacterium | reverse complement strand
CCGAAACCGGAGAACGAATCCTTAAGCGCATCAAAGAAAAGCTCGGGGTCTATCATGTTGAAATCGTGTTGCAGCCCCTGGATGATCGAATGAGTGAGGCGCTGATCAACAATATGCTCAACATCCGCAGCCTCCCCGGTGCGGTCAGGGATCAGATTCTTAAGCGTGCCGGCGGCAATCCTTTTTTTATTGAAGAGGTGGTGCGCTCTTTTATTGACGAAGGTGCGGTGGTAATGAAAAACGGCGGGTTTGAGGCAACCGACAAGATTGAATCGGTTGTTATCCCGCAGACGATCAGCGATGTGCTGATGGCGCGCATCGACCGGCTGGAAGAAAAGACCCGCAACCTGGTCAAATTGGCCTCGGTGATCGGAAGAAATTTTTTCTACCGGATTTTAACAGAGGTTGCCGAGCGCATTGAAGATATCGACGGCCGTCTGGCCTATTTAAAAGAGATCCAGTTGATCAGAGAAAGCAAGCGGCTGGAGGAGCTGGAATATCTTTTCAATCACGCTTTAGCGCAGGAGGCGGCCTATGAATCGATTTTGCAGGAGAAGCGCAAGGATTTGCATTTAAAGGTGGCTGATTCGATCGAGCTGGTTTTTCGCGAAAAGCTGTCCGAATTTTATGGCATGCTGGCCTACCATTACAGCCGGGGTGACAATCTGGACAAAGCAGAGCAGTATTTGATCAAGGCCGGTGAGGAGGCGCTGCGCGCTTCGGCCTCCAGTGAAGCGTTGAATTATTATCAGCAGGGGTTGAATCTTTATCTGAAAAAATATGGCAGGGCCGCCGATCCGGAAAAGGTGGCTGCCTTTGAAAAAAACATTGCGCTGGCTTTTTTTAACAAGGGTCAGTATGAGAACGCGGTCAAATACTTTGACAGCGTGTTGACGCGCTGGGGTGCGGGTTCTCCGAAAAATAAGGTTATTTTGAGACTTAAACTCCTTTGGAACCTGGGTAGTGTAATTGCCGGATTGTATCTTCCGTTTAAAAAATCAAAGCGAAATCCCAGCGCGCGGGATAATGAGATTTTTGATTTAAGCTATAAAAAGGCTATTACACTGGTTCATCTGGATCCACAGCGGTGTTTTTCTGAGTTTATCCATACGCTCAACCGGATCAACAAATTTGACATTACCCAAATAGAGAATGGGTTTGGGATGTGGATTAGCGCGAGCGGCCTGTTTTCCTGGACAGGGATTTCTTTCAAGCTGAGCAAAAAAATACTGGATTATGCCACAGAAATTATCGCTCAAGATAAAATTAAGCAGGTCTTTTACTACAGTCTATTTGAATTATTACATAATTGTTACACAGGCAACTGGTCGGCCGTCAAAAAATATGATGAAAATTTGGTAACACTTAACCTCAAGATGGGTGAGTACTGGCACGTATCCACTTATATCGTACATTACGGCTTACTTAACATCGAACGGGGAGCCCTACGTGAAGCAGAGGCCGCGACTGATAAATTATACGAACTCTGGACGACATACGGGAATGAAAATGCCACCGAGTATCGCTACTCGCTGAAAATAATATTGTCGGTTTGGCAGGGCAAATATTATGATGCTTTACACGAGGCCAACAATGGAATTGCATTTCATAAACAGACGGGTAGAGAGCTGGTCGTCATTTATTATCTGGGATATAAAGCGATTATTCAAATTCATCTTGAAGATATTGACGGTGCTAAAGACAGCCTTTTGCAGGCGAAAGAACTGATCTCAAAAATTGGCTTTGTGCCGCCGATTTATATCAGCGGATATTTAAAAGGCCAATTTATGCTTGATCTTCACTTGCTCGAACAGGCGGTCGTGTCCCCTGACGCGGAAAAGAAATTGGGTAATCTGAAAAATGTTCGAAAAAGTGCGAAACGCGCCTTGCAGAACTCTGTTAAATATGCATTTGACCGCACGGAAATTCTCAGAATGATGGGTCTTTACTATTGGCTTGTCGGTCGCCAGAAAAGAGCCGGTCGATTCTGGAACCAAAGCATCAAAGTCGCCGAACGCTTTGGCGCCGATGTTCAGTGTGCAAAAACATATCTGGAGATCGGCAGGCGCCTGTCTGAAAAAAACAGCCGATTGCCTAATTTAAATGGTATTAACGCAGAAGAATATCTCGAAAAAGCAAAACGCTTGTTTGAAAAGTTTTGCCTGGAGTCGGACTTGGAGGAGCTGGATAAAATAAAAACCTACCGCTAAATTAAAAATAATATCACCTTCAAATTTACTCCGGCGATATGCAATCTGTGCGGGCCGGCTAAAGCACAATGCGAATTGTGAAACCTTGATATAGGCAAGTGTCATGAAAATTGAGCTGATTTCACCTTCTTTGCAGGGTCCTCGGAATTTGGGAGCGGATTTTCATTTTCCGCAAATGGCGCTGGCCCTCTTGGCCGGTCTCACTCCTCCTGACATTGAGGTTTCAATCGTTGATGAATTGTTGCAGCCGATCGATTTTGACGCCGAAGTCGATCTGGTCGGAATTACGGTTAACACCAAATCAGCCCATAGGGCCTATGCAATTGCCGAAAAATTTCGACATCGCCATATTCCCGTCGTTTTGGGTGGTATTCATCCAAATGTGGCCCGGGACGAAGCCAGCCAGTATGCCGACGCATTGGTACTCGGTGAGGCTGAAGGAAACTGGGAAAGGGTATTAGCGGATTTTGGAAATGGTAGTTTAAAGAAATACTATTATTTGGAACGTGTGCCCCGCCTCGAGAACTGCCCGATTCCCAGAAGAGATCTTCTTCAAAAAAATCGATACGATACCATCAATCTGGTTCAAACGTCACGCGGGTGCCCATATAAGTGTAATTTTTGTTCGGTTGCGTCTCTTTACGGCGTGGGGGTCAGAGTGCGGCCGGTAGATGATGTGATTGCTGAAATTAAAACACTCGCAGGAGATGACATCATATTCGTGGATGACAACCTCATTGGCAAAACAAAATACGTCAAAGAGCTGCTCACTCGCCTGGCACCTCTGAAGAAAAAATGGATCGGTCAGGCGGCGGTTACGGTTGCATATCAGAAAGAGGTCCTGAAGCTTCTAAAAAAAAGCGGCTGTGCCGGATTATTCGTGGGGTTTGAAACCAATTCCCGTTCCAGTCTTAAAGAAGTTAGAAAAACGCAAAATATAAACCGCGATTATTTTGAAGCCGTCAAAAGGCTTCATGATCATGGGATAGCGATTTTGGGCTCATTTATTGTGGGGTTTGAGACCGACGCTAAATCCTGCTTTGAAAGCTTACTCGAATTTGTGGTAAAAAGTAAAATTGATGTTGTCGATGTCACCGTTATGACCCCTTATCCCGGTACGGTTCTTTATGAAAGGATGAAAGCAGAAAATCGGCTGATTGATGTGCATTGGTGGCACAAATATGATGCCAGCGATGTCGTATTTAAGCCCAAACGAATGACACGGGTGGAATTGTACGAAGGTCGCGTTTGGTTGTTAAAAGAACTCCACAAATTGGACCGCTTGTTGAAAAGATGGGCTGGCGGTTTGGGCAGACGCTCTTTATTCGGGAATTATATCAGCCTGAAGGCAAATCTTGGATTTCGCAAGAATGCAAATGCAATACCCCGCAAAGCCATTGAGTTCCCCATTGAAAACGATGATTTTATACTCGATAAAGGAATATAACTTCCGTTGAGCTGATTCATTATCTTCAAGCAGAAAATTTCAGAAATGACCCTGCCGATCTTGCGCTCGCCATTCTCAATTTTTTGTTGTTTCTACACCTGCTGCAATTGCAGGCGCCATGCGCCCTGCTAATTGAAATAAGGTTCTGATCAAGAGCGTGCCTCACAGCATGGCACCCACGTATGACGGGATGCAGTTCTGGAGTGTCTTAATACAATTAAGACAGATGAGTAACTATTTTCTGCGGCCCAACAAACCGCCCAGCAATCCTCCTAACAGGCCGCCTCCCGTTTTCGAGCGTCCTGTTGTTCCCTGCATCAGGAATCCGGTAATATCATCTAAGATACTGCCATCGCCATCCTGATCCAGAATGGAGGCGATGCCCGCAGAGCCGGCGCCTTCCTGGTCACGCTTCTTGCTCAGAAAGCCCAATACGATCGGCGCCAGCATGGGGATGATTTTCATCGCCGTGTTACCGTCAAGATTGAATTGTTTTGACAGCATATTGGTGGCCTGACGGCCCGAGTTGCCCAGCAACCCGCCTAAAGCTGGATCGGCTGCTTCATCCTGAACTTTTGACGCAAAAAAATCGCCCATGTTGTCGAGCACATCTGTGCTGCCATATTTATTCAGAATATGATCAACACGCTCTTCACCCCCGTAGTTATCCTTTTGGCGCTTTAAGCCGCCCAGGATCATGGGCGCCACCTGCGGCAGCATCTGTTGAACCGCATTTTCGTCAATGCCC
>JASFTL010000391.1:0-4407 GCA_050053555.1 Desulfobacterales bacterium | reverse complement strand
ACAGCCTGGTCAATTCGCTAAGCCCTCAATATGAAGAACGTATCGAGCAACCCCTGGTGATGCACAGTGGCATCAACACCGGCCTGGTAGTCACCGGTGAAATCGATCTGGAAAAAGGCACTCATGGTGTGGCCGGCGACACCCTTAACGTGGCGGCCCGCTTGAGTGCTCTGGGAAATGCCGGCGACATTCTGGTGGGTCCGGATACCTATTATCAGTCCGAGGGGTACTTTGACTTTAAAGAAATGAAACCGGCCGCTGTGAAAGGCAAGTCGGAGCCCATTCGGATTTACAAGGTTGTCGCCCAAAAAAATCAGCCCATTAAGATCCACCGTTTGCATGGTTTTCAGGCCGAGCTGATCGGCCGCCCAGTGGAAATGAATCAGTTAGCCGACGCAGCCCGCAAACTTAAACAAGGCGCAGGCGCGGTGTTTTCGATTTATGGACCGGCAGGCACCGGCAAAAGCAGGCTCGTCCAGGAGTTTAAGTCTTCTTTAAACCTGGAGGAGATTCAATGGCTGGAGGGACACGCCTATCCCCACAGTCAGAATATTCCCTATTTTCCGCTGATCGATCTGTTAAATCGTTCCCTTCAAATTGAAGAAGGCGATCCACCGGAACGCGTAAGGGAAAAAATCGAATCCGGCATCTCTTCTCTGGTGGGAGCAAACAGCCAGTTCATTCCTTACATCGGAAGTCTCTATTCATTGAGCTACCCGGAAATCGATGAGGTCAGCCCGGCTTTCTGGAAGGAGCAGCTGCAAAAGGCCATTCAAACTATACTTTCATCGCTGGCACAAAGAGGACTCACCATCATTCGATTAGAGGACCTCCACTGGGCCGATCCCTCATTTTTGGAGCTCATCCGTTTGCTGCTGTCCGAATCCAGAGATCCCATCCTTTTTCTGTGTGTCTTTCGACCGATCATTTCTTTATTCAGCAGTCACCAGGTCAGTGCCATGAACCATCCTTACCAGGAAATCCGGCTGCAGGATCTTTCCGCATCCGATTCACAGAGCATGGTCGAATCTTTACTTAAGACATCCGTGATTCCTGAAGAATTGCAGCGCTTTCTCCAGGATAAAGTCGAGGGCAATCCGTTTTATATCGAAGAAGTCATCAATTCCCTGATCGAATCGGACACGCTCATACGAGACAACGGCAACTGGAAGCTGACCCGAACAATAACGGAAGCCGAAATATCATCAACCATCCACGGGGTAATTTCCGCCCGGCTGGACCGCCTGGAGAAAGAGAGCAAACGAATCTTGCAGGAAGCGTCGGTTATTGGACGTACTTTTTTCTATGAGATCCTTAATCGCGTAACGGAACTGAAACACCATACGGATCAGTGCCTGCGCAGTTTGGAACGGCTCGATCTGATCCGCGCCCGGGCGCTGCAGCCGGATCTGGAATACATTTTCAAACATGCGCTGACTCAGGAAGTGGTTTACAACGGTCTTCTTAAAAAAGAACGCCGGGCCATCCATGAACGCATTGGGCTTGTTATGGAGCAATTATTTCAGGATCGCCTTCCTGAATTTTATGAATCACTGGCCTATCATTTTGGACAGGGCCATTCGGTTCTAAAGGCCGTAAGCTATCTCATGAAAGCCGGGGAAAAAAGTCTGAAGCGCTACGCCGTCGAAGAAGCACATCAATACTATCAGGAATCTTATGAGCTGCTCTCGAATAAAGCCGAAAAAACCAGAGAAGATGAGCTTAAGCTGATTGATTTGATATTGGATTGGGCCATGGTTTATTATTACCGCGCGGATTGCAGAAGCTGGGAAAAGTTATTCAACGACAATCGGGTGCTTGCTGAGACATTGGACGATAAAGAACGCCTCGGCATGTTTTATGCCTGGCTGGGATTATGTCTGTTCTTCAGAGAGAAGTTCGCAGATTCATATACATACCTTTTCAAGGCATTTAAGATTGGCAAGGCACTCAAAAACCAAAAAATTACTGGATATGCTTGTGCCTGGCTTGGTTGGACTTGCTCTGAACTGGGCCTATTAGATGAAGCAATTGTTCAGGGGCAAAAAGCACAGAAAATTGCAGCTGTTCTTAAATCAGATCAATACCTCTATTTCAAATCTCTTGCGGCTCAGGCACACACATATATTTACCAAGGTGAAAGCAAAAAAGCCCTGAAACTCGGACAAATCCTGTTAAAATATGGCCAGAAGCATTCTAATCTTAGAAGCATATTCATGGGTTATTCATATATCGGTTACAGCCATTTCATCACCGGTGAGTTGCCGTTGGCGATTGAATATTCTCAAAAAGCGGTTCAGGTTTCGGTCGACCCGCTTTACTCAACCACTGGAAAGCTGCTACTGGGTTTCAGCCACGCGTTTTGCGGCAACTTCAAGGAGATCGAAGATTTGACGAGACAAACACAGCGGTTTTGTCAGGACGCCGGTTGTGGGGTCTGGGGAGCCATGGCAGAAATGCTGCTGGGCTTAACATACATTTCTAGCGGTCAAATGAGTAAAGGGCTTGAAATAGTTAAGGCAGTGCGTGATTCATATCAGAAAAATGACCGCAAAGGTCAGCTTGCGCTTCCAGAGTATCTTCTGGGAAAGATCTATCTGCAGATTGTGGAAGGAAACAATCTACCGGATTTTTTGACCTTAGCCCGCAACATCGGCTTTATGCTTAAAAATGTTCCCTCTGCCGACAAAAAGGCAGAAAGTCATTTCAAGAGGGCAATTGAGATTACAAATGAGATCGGTGCCAAAAATTATATGGCGCGTGCCTATTTTGATTTAGGGCGCTTACACCAGGCCAGGAAACGAACCGATCAGGCCAGAGAATGCATCTCCAAAGCAATCGAGCTCTTTGAGGAATGCGAAGCAGAAGTTTACCTGCAACAGGCCAAAGAAGCTCTGGCATCTTTGGAAAAAATCATCCCACGCGAAGACGCAAAGTCGCAAAGATAAAAATTATTTAGTTTCAAGATCTTATAACACGAAGTGATTAATCAAAAGCCTCCTTGTACAACCCTGCCCACATTTCCGTTTCAGACATTGTTATTTTAATGTTTACCGTAAATTGGCCGATAGTTTATTGAGTGCCTGCCGCTTGCAGATCAAAATATTTTAGCTCGCAAAAATAAATTTGTACCGCGGAAAACATTGTTCTATAATTAATTCAATCAATCAAATAGAAACTTCATCTCCAACTTTTGATTTTTATTATAACTCATTATAAATGAATGCGATAATCGTTAGCGACCTGCATATCGGATCTAAATTCTTTTTATACCAGGACTTCGAGTGTTTTCTTAATAATATTCCCGAAGATGCTGAGTTTATATTGAATGGAGATGTCATTGAAAATCCATACGATAAATTAAAACCAACGGATCAGCAGATACTGAATCGCTTTGAACAGATGTCCTATCAACAGAAGGTGGTCTGGGTGCGAGGAAATCACGATAACGGATATATCCCTGTTAATTTGGGCAAAATACAGATAAAAAAACACTATGGCTTACAGAAAAAGCTGTTCATCACTCATGGTGATTTTTTCGACGAAGTCATGCCCCAAAGCCGCATTTTTATAAGGACCTTCAGGATGATGCATGATTTACGGGTCAAGCTGGGTGCCCGCCCGATCCACGTGGCCCAATATGCCAAACGCTGGAAACGATTCTACGGATATCTTCGAAAAAATGTAATGCTCAATGCCGTCAATTACGCCAGAGAAAATGGATTTGGTGCGGTCACCTGCGGCCATACCCATTATGCGGAAGACCAATTTATGAACGGCATCCGATACATCAACACCGGTGCCTGGACCGAACGGCCGACACATTACCTGCGCGTAAGCGATCATGAAATGACGCTGATAAAAATGAAGGATTCTTACAACCGGCCGAAAGTCGCCAAATCTGTAAAACGCCAGTCGTCATCTTTCCCCAATTAGAATTGTACCCCCCATCTCATTAATTTTCAGGCAAATTCAAGTTTACCTTGATCCCCCATCCACCATCCGCTATTGATGAACATTAAATTATAGCGATCACGCAGGAGAGCAAAATGAGGGCCTTTAAAGAGTACGATCAACACGATGGTCTCGGACTCGCGGAGCTGGTGAAGAAAAAAGAAATTTCAGCGGCTGAACTCTGCGAAGAAGCCATCACTCGAATCGAACGCGTCAATTCTACCTTGAATGCCGTTATTACCCCCATGTATGATCTGGCTCGCAAAGCGGTCCAGCAAACCCTTCCCGATGGCCCCTTTAGCGGTGTGCCTTTTCTGTTAAAGGATCTGTTGGGAGATTTTGCCGGAGTTCCCCTGACAATGGGATCAAAGGCGTTAAAAAACTATATCCCAACCCAGGACAGTGAACTCGTCAGGCGTTACAAGCAAGCCGGACTCGTGATTTTAGGAAAAA
>JASFTL010000390.1:0-4421 GCA_050053555.1 Desulfobacterales bacterium | reverse complement strand
CTATGTTCGGCTGTCTGCCCGGTTGGTGCCATTGGCCATGATGGTTCTTTTCAATTTGCCAACTGCATGACGCACAATTATCGCGACCGCATGGGAGGATTTTCGGACTGGGTGGAAAACATAGTTACCAGTAAAGACATCCGTACATACCGTAAGAAAGTGTCTGATCCTGAAACCGTGTCCATGTGGCAGAGCCTGTTTTGCGGGATCTGCAACAAATCCTCTTATTGCATGGCAGTGTGTCCGGCCGGTGATGAATATATCGGGCCGTATATATCAGATCGTAAAGCATATATAAAGCAGGTTGTAAAACCTTTGCAGAACAAAAAAGAAACAATTTTTGTTGTTTCCGGATCCGATGCGGAATCCCATGTTGCCAAACGCTTTTCCCAAAAATCAATAAAGTGCGTGGGAAATGGCCTGCGGCCAAATTCAGCCCGGAATTTCTTTGCCAGTTTGCCCGTTGTATTTCAAAAGGATCAATCCCGGGACCTGAATGCAACCTATCATTTTACATTTAGTGGCGCTGAAAATTACAAGGCAACGGTTATCATTCAAAACAAGACTTTAGAGGTAATAGAAGGGCATTCTGGCAAACCGGACCTGCAGGTTTTTGCAGATACGCGCACCTGGCTGAATTTTCTGGCCAGGGAGAAAAACCTGTTCGGGGCTTTGCTGAGTCGCAAAATACGAATCAAAGGCTCTCCGAAGCTCATGCAGGCTTTTGCGAAGTGTTTTCCTGCCTAATCGTATTTCTCAAGCCTAAATATAGGAGGTAAAAAAGATGGGCCAGCTGGATGGAAAAACAGCCATTATTACCGGAGCTGCCAGAGGTATTGGTTTTGCGATTGCCCGGCGGTTTCATCGCGAAGGTGCCGCAGTTGTTTTATGCGATCGGGAAGAAGAAAGATTATCGGAGGCGAGCGCGCGAATTTCGGCCGCAGAAGAGCGGATCTTGTCTGTAAAAGCTGATGTGATGCTTGAAGATGATATTAAAAAAGTGGTTTCTCAAACGGTCGATCGTTTCGAGGGAATCAATATTTTGGTAAACAATGCCGGCGTTGTAAGATTCGGCAAACTGGAGCAAACAGACCATATCGCCTGGCGGGACCTGATGCGAACCAATGCATATGCACCATGGCAGTTTATGGTTGCTGTTTTACCGGAGATGCGCAAGGCTGGCGGAGGATCGATTGTCAATATATCTTCTATTAATGGCATCAAGGCCTTTCCAGGAATGGGTTTCTATAGCGCCTCCAAAGCCGCACAACAAATGCTTTCCCAGGTAATGGCCATGGAAGTGGCAGAAGATAACATCCGCGTAAATTCTTTATTGCCCGGATTGGTAGAAGATACCGAGTTTCTGTATGCGGAAATCGGCAAAGAGAATTTAGCTGATTTTTTCGCCACACTCAAGTCGTTACACCCGCTGGGAAGAAACACAAAGCCCAAAGATGTAGCAGATGCGGCTTTGTTTCTGGCCTCGGATCAAAGTGAATTTATAACCGGTGTGCTGCTGAATGTCGACGGCGGGCGCCATCTGGCCACCAACCGCCCCCCGGCGGCCTGAGGGCCTTTTTCTACTTCAACATGCGACTATAGAGGACCGTTGTTGGGGGCGGATTTCATCAGTTTAGCTTGAAGGAAATTATACTTATCAAGCCAGGACTCATCTGCAATATCAAAGCGCCTGCTTTTCTATATTTATACGATCGAGATTGAGTTTAATCGATTACGGTTGTAAAAAATCTTGCCTTCAATAGTACGGTATGTAATTCTTTTCGGAGAAAATGGATGGATGAACAACACGTTGAAATGCAGATAAAGGAATGGATTATGCGCACATTGCTTTATGCCGCCTTCAGTTTGCTAATTCTGAACCAGGCGGTCATAGCAGATGATAAAATTGCCGCCGAAGAATTTTTGAAAAGCAGGCTTGACCGCGTATTTGAAGTTTTGCAAAAAGAAGATCTTGGGCAACAGGCAAAGAACAAAGAGATCGTTGCAATCGTTACACCGATGTTTGATTTTGCCCTCATGACCAAGCTGTCTTTAGGGAAGAAACACTGGCCGGGCCTGACCAGAGAAAAAAAAGACAGAATCACAGAACTTTTCGTTAAACGCCTGAGGCAATCATATCTGAACAAACTGACAGCCTATACAGATGAGAAGATCATCTACGAGCCTCCTGTTGAGGTCAAGACAAAAATACATATCCCAACCCGTCTGATCTCAAAAGGCAAGCAAATATCCATGTTATACAAGTTTTATAACTCAGATAATTACTGGAAGATTTATGATATTGAGATTCAGGGTGTCAGCATTATTCGAAGCTACCGGTCTCAGTTTGATGAGATCCTGCAACGCGGGACCATTGACGACCTTTTTGAAAAGCTGGAAAAACCGGTTGACAATTAAAAATTTCTACCTGTCGATGTAAGCTGCCTATATGACCAAACTGCATTCTCTGGTATCGCGTTTTTATGACAAGGTTATCCTCGAGCATCCGAGAATCGTTATCCTCTGTCTGCTGGCAATCGTTTTTTTTCTTGGCTATAAGGCCAAGGAATTTAAGCTCGATGCCTCAACCGAAACCCTGATTATCGAGACGGATGAGGATTTGCGATACTCGCGGATGATTCAGTCACGATATGGGGGATATGATTATTTGTTGGTGACCTATTCCCCCAAAGACGACCTGTTCTCAAAAACGACCCTGGAAAAACTCACCCGCTTGCGAGATGAATTAAAGCAGACGAAACGGGTCACTTCGGTTGTCTCCATATTGGATGCTCCTTTGCTGGAAAGTCCTCCCGTGCCGGTCAAGGAACTGGTCAGCGGCTTAAATACGCTTGAATCACCAACTGTTGATCTAAAACTGGCCAGAATCGAGTTTAAAAACTCTCCCCTTTACCAAAATCTGCTTGTCAGCTCCGATCTGAAGACCACCGGTCTCCAGGTCAATTTTCCAATCGACAAGACCTATCAGGACTTATTGGCCCGCAATGACCATTTGCGCGAAAAACAAGCCACCCAATCGCTTACGGAAGCCGAAATCGCCGAATTCAAAGATGTCAAGGAGCAACTTCTAAGGCATCGGGAAAAGCGGAAGCAAACCCGGCTTCAGGATGTGGCCACCGTCCGGGCGATTATGGACAACTACCGGCAGGATGCCGAACTTTTCCTGGGGGGCGTCAGTGTCATATCAGTCGATCTCATCACTTTTATTAAAAAAGATCTGAAAATATTCGGCATCGGCATCGCTTTTTTCCTGGTCTTTACCCTGAGCATCATTTTTAAGAAACTGCGCTGGGTCGTTTTGCCGATGCTCTGCTGTATTTTTTCGGCCATTGCGATGATGGGCCTTCTGGGGATGTTTGACTGGAAGGTGACGGTTATCTCTTCCAATTTTATATCCTTACAGCTGATCATCACCATGGCGATTACGATCCATTTAATCGTGCGCTACCAAGATCTTTTGTTGAGTAATCCTGAAGCTGAACAGCGTCAACTTATCCTCGATACCATTCGCTTAATGCTGACGCCCTGCCTGTATGCCGCCCTGACGACCATCGCCGGATTCGGTTCGCTGTTGCTCTGCGATATTCTGCCCGTTCGAACATTCGGCTGGATGATGAGTGCCGGCATCGTGGTCTCACTGACGCTGACCTTTCTGCTCTTTCCTGCCAGGCTTATGTTGTCGAGCAAAGAACTTCCGAAAGCCACAAAGACAAAAAGCTTCTCCATGACATCATCTTTAGCCAGGTTTACTGAAGCCCGCGGAATGCTGATACTCATCATGAGTTGCCTTGTCCTTATTATCAGCATATTCGGCATTTCGAGACTTGCCGTTGAAAACAGCTTTATTAATTACTTTAAAGATACCACCGAAATTTATCAGGGTATGAAGGTGATTGACGAAAAACTGGGGGGGACCACTCCGTTGGATGTCATTGTCGATCTTGATGCATCCGGAGCATCCGCAGCAATGGCTGGTGCTGAAATAAAAGCAAAAAGCGATGAAGACTTTGATGAGTTTGATGAATTTGAAGAAGCCAATGACGAAAAATATTGGTTTACTGCTGACCGGATGGCGCTGGCCACCAAAATCCATGATTATCTTGATAACCTGCCGGGAACCGGTAAGGTGTTGTCTCTGGCAACCATGTTGAAGGTCGCTGCAAAGTTAAACAACGGCAAACCGTTAGACAATTTTCAGCTGGCTTTGGTATACAGCGAACTGCCTGAGCGATTCAAACGGATTATCTTGAAGCCCTATGTATCTCCGCAACATCATCAGCTACGCTATTCCATCCGGGTCAAAGATTCCGAAAAATCCTTAAGACGCGATGCCCTGTTAAAGAAGATCCGGAAAGATCTGGTTAACCAAATCGGCCTAAAAGAAGAGCAAATTCATTTGA
>JASFTL010000389.1:0-4425 GCA_050053555.1 Desulfobacterales bacterium | reverse complement strand
CTTCCAAAGCGGAAGATCCGGTGGGCAATTTGATCGAATCAAGCTTCACGGATGGGAAAAATGGACTGCAGCGTTTTTTGCGCTGGCC
The DNA here is from genome assembly GCA_050053555.1 of Desulfobacterales bacterium. GTDB lineage: Bacteria > Desulfobacterota > Desulfobacteria > Desulfobacterales > JAHEIW01 > JAHEIW01. The sequence continues at coordinate 4,337 of JASFTL010000389.1, read as the reverse complement.
GTGTTGCTGATTGCGTTTGTCATTCCGTTTCTGCAGCTTTTGATCTGGTCGGTCGAAATCTTTAAGGAGGAATTTAATTTTCGTTATCTGGGATTTCTATGGCGTTCCTTGTTTTTTGCTCTGCTGGCATCAGCTGGCGTTGTTTTTTGCTCTATTCTGCTCGCCTATGCCAACCGGCAGCATAAAGACAAACTGACCCGCTTTTGTTTAAGGATTTCCACATTGGGCTATGCGCTTCCGGGTACGGTGTTGGCCGTCGGAATTGTAATCGTCATTACCGCGGTGGACAAGCAACTTGCCGGCATATTTAAAACATTTTTAGGACTTGAGAAAGGCATGCTGATTCAGGGAACCCTTTTTACGGTGGCGGCAGCCTATCTGGTCCGGTTTATGGCCGTCGGCTATAATTCGGTTAACAGCGCCATGCACCGAATTACCGGCAGCCTGGATGAAGCATCGATAAATTTGGGTGTCAAAGGAGTCGCTTTGCTTCGAAAGGTGCATATTCCGATCTTAAAAACCGGTATCCTGACGGCAGCTATGCTGGTGTTTGTCGATGTAATGAAAGAAATGCCCATCACGTTAATGACACGGCCTTTCGGCTGGGATACATTGGCCGTTAAAATTTTTGAGCTCACCTCGGAAGGTGAATGGGAGCGCGCCGCATTGCCGGCAGTTGCTTTAGTGCTGGGCGGCCTGATCCCGGTAATCATTTTAACGAAACAGACAGAAAAATAGAAGCAAAACGTCCATCTTTTAAATTACGCATGTAAAATGAGAACAGTACTTGAAGTAAAAAATATTTCAAAATCATATGGGAATCAGCTGGTGGTCAATAACTTCTCCTTGTCTCTGCAAAAAGGGATGATCGGGTGTCTGTTAGGGCCGAGTGGCTGCGGTAAAACCACAATTTTGCGGATCATCGCCGGATTCGAGGACATCAATGCGGGTGAAATCCGCATCAATCAAGCGATTGTTTCAGGAAGACACATTTTAGTGCCGCCGGAACAGCGGCGCGTCGGCATGGTGTTTCAGGATTATGCCCTTTTCCCGCATTTGAGTGTTAAAGATAATGTCGCCTTCGGGCTAAGGAACATCAACGGGAAGAAAAAAGAAAAACGAATAGATGAACTGCTGCACCTGGTCAGGCTGGTGGATGCTGCTCCAAAATTTCCCCATGAAATTTCAGGAGGGCAACAGCAACGCGTCGCCCTGGCCAGAGCCCTGGCACCTGAGCCTGAGCTTTTGCTACTGGATGAGCCATTCTCAAATCTGGATGTTGCCTTAAGAGAGCGACTTTCCACCGAAGTTCGCGAAATCCTGAAAGAACAGGCAACAACCGCACTGATGGTCACGCATAACCAACATGAAGCCTTTGCAGTAAGCGACGAGATCGGCGTTATTCAGGATGGAAAGCTGGTGCAATGGGACTCGGGCCATAATCTCTATCATCGCCCGGCCAACGATTGGGTGGCTGATTTTGTCGGTGACGGAGTTTTACTGCCCGGGATGGTTTTGGATGATAGAAGCGTGGCAACCGGCTTGGGGATTCTTGAAGGCCAGTTCAAATATCCCTGTCAAAACGGCTGTCCGGCAGACGTTCTCATTCGGCCCGAGGACATCATTCACGACGACGCCAGTGACTTTAAAGCCAAGATTCTTAAAAAGCATTTTCGAGGAGCAAATATTCTATATACGCTGCAGCTGCCATCAAAAGATGTGGTCCTTGCTTTGGTGCCCAGCACCTGTCAGCATGATGTCGGTCACTCCATCGGTATCATTCCTAAGGTCAATGACATCATATTGTTTGAAAAATAAACATCGGAATCAAGATCAGCTTAAGAGAAAGGGACTCGTTAAGATTAAAAACGAACCCCGGAATCTCTTCTAATCTATGAAATTTTTTATTTACTTAAACTGTAGCTTTAACGGCTCTGCATTATAGCTATCATGTTCGCCGGAATTGTCGAATACAGCCAGAGAAAAAGGATATTTTTTACGCGTATTAAACTGAATGTCATCATCGTATCCGGTTTCAAGTTTGCGTGACATCATGACAGTCCATTTCCCGTTCTGCCACACGCCCTGGGCCTTTACATCAGCAAAACTGTCTTTCCATTCGGTGTGCAGCATATAGCCCGGAATTACATCGCCCTCTTTGAATATTGAGTTAGCCTTTATTTCAACCGCATGAGCAACCAGCAACGTGCCCGGAAGTGACGCTTTTTTAGACGGATCCTGCATGTAGGCTGGTCCTGATTTGTCCTTGGTCCGGTTGCTCTTGGCCTTGGTGCCCGATCCTGCATCTCTTTTTCGGCCTTTCTCAGGCTCTTTGGTGGCGTTGAATGTTACATAACCGTCTTCAGTAAATCCCACCGGATTGGATCGGACGGATTTCCAGTGCCACATTTCGGCTTTTTCTTTCTTCGAGCTGACTGCATAATACCACTCTTTTTCATTCTTGGATTCGTTGTGGCAAAGAACCGCACAGCCCTTGGTTGCAAACTTATCGATGCGATTGATCTCGAACACGATCCCCAAGCGGTCTTCATTTGCTTTTATCTTATTCCACTTGCCGCCGCTAAATTTCCAGGCGTTTTTCTGCATACTTTTGTCTTTATCAGGCCACTCAAAGCGGAAAAATATCTCGTCCTTGGTGTAGACGGACTTTGTTTTTAGCTCGATCGCCTTGCCTTCAAACTTGCCCGCACCGGTAAGAACCATCTGGGCTTCTTTGGTCTGATTCCACACGGCACTGCCGGCATTCTCTGGCGCTGAACCCACCTTTTTCGAGGTTAACACCAGATCGCCCTTGGACTTGGTTTGGGCTACGGGAGTCTGTAAAGCTGCAAATGCACCGATCAGCGCCATCAGTAATAAAACCATAACTGTCTTTTTCATTTTTGCCTCCTTCTTTCAGATATTAATTTATAATCGATTTTGGCATTAGGCCCGCCTGACGTTAACGCATATCAGATTAAATCGGCGTTTTACGATAACAGTCCCATTAAGGTGAGCGCGATAATTGCCGCTACGGCCAATAGCATCAGGATCATTGAAATCGGTCTTTTGCGCGGTCTTTTTTCAGGATTTTTGTCAAGAAAAGGAATTAGAAAAAGAATCACAATGCCTCCGGAAGGGATGATGGCCGTGGCAATGACTTCCAGTTTACCGGGGAAGAACTTTAAGAGTTCGTAAAGAGACATGAAATACCACTCGGGTTTAGGCACAAATAGATTATCTGTGGGGTCAGCCGGGTCCCCCAGCCCCACGGGAAAAACCAGCGATAAAATGACCGCCACCAGAATAAAAATCAGCATCATGACGATAATTTCTTTAAACAGAAAAGAGGGATAAAATATTTCATCTGAGTGTTCTATCTCGTTAACGTTAACTTGTTCTTCCATGACAAAGATCTACCTCCATTACGCTAGAGCGGTGAGGAAATGCCCTGTTTTCGGATCATCACAAAATGTCCGATCAGAAAAATTACGGTGGCAATCGGAAGAAACACCACATGCAGCGCATAAAAACGTGTCAGCGTCAGTGCGCCGAGCTCTGTTCCCCCGCGCATGAGTCTCAAAGAGTACTCACCGACCACGGGAACCGTGCCCATGATGCTGGTCCCGACTTTCGTTGCCCAATAAGCTTTTTGATCCCAGGGCAGCAGATAGCCAGTAAAGCCAAAGCCCAGCACGAGGCAAAAGAGGCATACACCGGTGAGCCAGTTGATTTCACGCGGTTTCTTATAGGCACCATAAATGAAGACTCTGATCATATGTAAAAAAATAGTCACAATCATCAGATTGGCCGACCAGTGATGAACACCTCGAATAACCTGGCCCATTGGAACCTCGAAGGTCAGATAATCGACCGCATCATATGCCTGCTCCGGTGAAGGAACATAATAAAGCGTCATAAAATACCCGGTTACAGCCAGCATCACGAACAGAAAAAAGGTGATGCCCCCAAAACAATAGGACAGATTGAGCCCTTTGGGGATCGGTTTGTCCAGAATATCCTTCTTGATGTAATCGTGCATTTCCAGGCGATCGTCGATCCAGAAATATACCCGCTTAAGCACGTTCATGCGTATCCCCTCCGTATGGTACTGTTTCGGTGGCTAAAAGGATTCTGCCGTCTTCAATTTTAGTTTTATGTCGTCGCAAGGGCGCAGGCGGCGGCCCGCTGATGACACGACCTTCGGCATCGTAGCGGCCGTCATGACATGGACACTTGAAAATTTTTTGCTCTTCATCCCAGGTCACAATACAGCCCAGGTGCGTGCAGCCGGCAGAGATCGCAATCACTTCATCTTCTTTTATGCGCTTGATGTA
>JASFTL010000388.1:0-4433 GCA_050053555.1 Desulfobacterales bacterium | reverse complement strand
TCGCAACATGAAGCTTCCCCTATGTTTTCCCTGGGCACAGCAATGCGCGCATGCATATCACGCGATGAAATAGCCATTTTCCGGTTGGGCTTCCTGCCTGTCTTGACAGGACACTGTGTGTGCTGTGAAATACAGGCCGTATCTGTCCCATAGCCAAAGTGCACGTACTCTTAATTATTTCAACTTTTTTGAATATTATTACTCGACAGGGAAAAAAGAAATGGATCAAAATTATTCATATGTCTCTTGCGGAAAGTCATTAATTGGGAAGTTTTTGATTATTGCTTCCTGCATCGTTCTTATTGCTTGTGCAAATCCTTACGTTGGACGCACGGTTCGATACAACCATCCACTGGTATGCGCATCTCATTTGCTGCCGACAACATGCTCTGTCGAAGATAAAAACTTTCTATCCGAATATAGAATACGCTCTGCAGGGGAAGACGGTAAGTATATTGTTGAAGGAAAACTTAAGTACGTCGGCTCAGCCACTTGGACTGAATTTCAAGGAGTTTTCTTTACATTGTTGCTATGTAATGAAGGCACAATTTTTGAGGCAGTTTCGTTTGCGGGCGGTCAAGGTAGCTTAGAAAGGGGTATTCAATTTAAAAAGGTCTTCGTTCCTGAGGATCCATTCGATGCTGTGCTGTTGGATTATAGGATGAATGTTAAAGGTTAATTAGCAACGATCCTGCCAATCATAAGGTTCAAATCATTTCCGACCACCCCAATCTAATCGAATTTTATTTACCCTGTACGCCCCACGCCCTTGAAAGACGCGATCACCTCTGATATTCAGGCATATCACACGTTTTCTGTTTTCGTGATATTCTAAACATATCTCTGCGCCTTCATAAAGCCAAATTTAAATCGATATTGATATAAATTGCTTTATTTTTTATTGGAACATGCAAATTAAGGAATAAAAATGGAAAAATTGAAGATTTCATTTTTAGAAAAAAGCGACATCTCAGAGGCGTCAAGGGTTCTCAGTGAGGCAATGCTCAAGAATCCTCTTCACATTGCAGTGCTTCAAGGTCACGGCGAAAAAGAGCGCAAAATGATTGAAGAAATCTTTTTTGAGCTTTTGAGTGATTTACCAGGTATCACCATTTTAGCTTGGATAAACAGGCAAATTGTGGGGGTGATGAGGATGAAATCTTGTGATGGTAGAAAAGTAGCTGATGCGCACACCCAAACCGATGATGCAGATAATCTGGATTGGCGTAAATCCTATTGGTACAACGAATGGGCACGTCATGATCCTTTAGATCAGCACTGGCACTTTGGACCTGTTGGTGTATTGCCATTACATCAAGGGAAAGGTATTGGCTCAAAACTTTTAAACCGTTTCTGTCATGAAGTGGATGCATGTTTATCACCGGCATATCTGGAAACAGATACAGACAAGAATGTCCGATTTTATGAGCGATTCGGTTTTGAGGTTGTGAATGAAACTGAAATATTTAATGTTAAAAATCGATATATGTGGCGGCACCCAACATCGTAACTTGCGTATTCCTAAAATATAACAGATTTTCATAGCTTAAAAATCATTGTATTATCGACAAAAATGGGGATGATATCACAAGTCTTGCGTCTTGGTAATATTCTCTATGGACATGTAATCTTGGTGATTTTGTGAAATTGGCAAGAAACCACAAGTTAACTTGAAACTTCAGGCTCAACGGAAAATCCACAATTCATGAATCTTCTGGCGATCGTGGGAAGTCCACGAAAAGGAAAATCTACTGATACACTGGTCGACAAGGCGATTGAGGGGGTAAAATCCAAATCCCCGAACTGCCAAATCAAGAAAATACACTTGATTGATCACGATATTCAGTTCTGCAAAAATTGTCTTGCCTGCAGGGACAGCAAGACGCAAGATCCAATAGCTCAATGCGCTATAAGGGATGATATGGACTATATCAGGGAAGATATTCTCAGCTCTGACACTCTTATTTTTGGCACTCCCGTTCATATGGGATATGCGACGGCAGTCATGATGACCTTCCTTGAAAGAATCTGCTGGACCTTTGGAAAGCCTGAAAGAAGGGTCTTGACGATTAGAGGTTGTCCACTTCCCAGATCGGATAAGACACGCAAAGCAATTATCATTGTTACCTCTGGGATCGTCCCGCCAGTGTACCGAAAATTATGTGACTGGGCAGCCGGCCAGATCAAGGGCGTTGTTAAAGATTCCTTAAACGGAAAAATAGTCGGAGACATGTACGCCGGCGATATTGAGCACAGGGGTGTGGATTATTACCTCGACCGAGCATTTAGTCTCGGTAGTAAGCTTGTTTAAACTCGATCCTGGCAATCATAGGAGCCAGAACAATTCCGACCATCTTAAACGAATCGAACTTTATTTCTCCCGCGAACTTCTGTCCCTTGAAAGCGATGATCGCCTATGCTATCCATTAAAAAACGGTAAATATCAGACCAAAAATTTCCTGCGATATTTAGGTTTCTCTCAAAATCTGCAATCGGCTGACCTTTGGTTTTCCAATATATATGCAAAAAAGTGAGATGTGTTAAAATCATCCCTTGACCCATCCCAAATCATCTTTGCAGAAAAGGAGGAAAAAATGATTGGAGCATTGATTGCAAAAAGCAAGGTCACTTCTTCATATGGCTTGCTAAACAGCAGGGACATAAAACGCTTTCTCGCAAACTGGCATGATGAATCAATTTGGGTCTATCCGGGCAGTATATCCGCCAGTGGAGAGTTCAAAGGCAAGAAAGCAATAGAAGAATGGTTCAAGAAGTACTTGGATCAGTTCAAAATTGTTGAAATTACCCCCAAGAGCGTATGTGTAAAAAATATATTTGATTTCGCGGGCACAAATGTTGTTGCGGTAAATTGGGATGAAAAGCTTACAAACAAGGATGGTAATCAATTTCAATTCACCGGTGTGACTGTTATCACCCTCAAGTTCGGTAAGGCTACGCATGCCCAGGATTACATCTTCAACACTGATGAAGAACTAAGAAAAGCCTGGGGGGAATAATTGTCAGATTTGATCGTAGCTAGTTCAGTTCTTTACTATTCACAATTCAAGCGTTGATCCTTTTGTCATTGTTCGCGGCATCGAACGCCAAGCGATATTTAAACATCGCACCAGCCGCGCAAATTTCCTTCGCCGCCTTGGCAGGATCCTATCTGAAACAACCACCTTCTCTAATGAGGGGGCACGTCGCACCAAACCGCAAAAAAAAATCTGAATGGAATTACAGGGAATTTATTTTTATCTGATGATAAATTGATCGGGTGCCTTTCAAATGTCAGTATTTCACGGACGCCCCCTTGCTTCCTGATTCGCTAATTCGTCCTGTTGACAATAAAGTCCGCTTTGGTTATTTGGATGCTAAACGGTCAGGCTTATTTGCGTCTCCATGTGTCGGGCTGTAGCTGAATCCAATACACAAATCAAGTTTTCGCTTCGTTCGCTCTTGGAAAGGCGAGTTCTTATCAATTGAGTCCCTAAAGACCCTTCGAAAGGGGGAAAGGAGAAATCATGGTCTGGAGCGTGAAGTGGGATAAAGGGTTCATCGTAGGCGGTGACGGCAACCGTCGGCTGGCACCGAACTTTCGCTTGAAGGAGTTTCAAGACCATACGGGAAACATCCGGGTCCATCGGGAGCTGGTATCAGCACTGCAGATGCTACGGCAGCGTTTCGGTAAATCGATTTCGGTCGGCAAGACAGACGACGACGGCCTCGGGGCGGTGCTTGCGGGGCATTCCGTGACCGAACTACTGGCGGCGGCCGACAGGGTGAAGGCGCATCATTTATTCGACCAGGTGGCGCAACAAGGGGACGAGGTCCACGTCAGGATCCCCAATCCGGCCCGCCTTCCCGATATCGAACTGGAGCAGGCGCTTGAGACCGCCTTTTCAGTGACCTCGGGCTTCGAGACGAGCGGCGACAGGTTCCAGCAGGTCACCGGCAACTTCGACGGCGCCGGCCTCTCATTTGGGCCGGTGCAGTGGAATTTCAAGAGCAACACACTGGTGCCGCTGTTTCGAAAATTTCAGAGTGCGGACGAGACCGCTCTGCGCGCATGTTTTGTCGACGAGATCGACTACGATGAGTGGCTCAAAGTTCTCGACCTGTCTGTTGCGCAACAGATCGAGTGGGCCAACGAAATCAGCACGGGACGCGGTGGGCATGATGTCGTCCAACCTTGGAAGGGGTACTTGCAGGCGGTCGGTCGGGTCGAGAAATTTAGGGCGATCATGGTGGAGCAGGCTCTGCGCAAGTACGGTGCTCGCCTGTTGGAGGCGGTCAAGTACTTGCAGAGTCTTAAGCCGAGCATTCAGATCGACCATCTTCGTTGCCTATGTTCGCTGTACGACCTGGTCATTCAGCAGGGCAGTCTCAACAGGGCCCGGCAAGCAATCGAAGAGCGCGTGAAACAGAAGAAC
>JASFTL010000387.1:0-4434 GCA_050053555.1 Desulfobacterales bacterium | reverse complement strand
GAAATTTCTCAGCTAAGTTAAATGCCCGTATGGTCAAATCGAAAAGCTCTTGAGGAGAGTTGGGAGATAAAGCGATGATTTCGTAATCGCCGTGGGATCCCCAGCGGGCCTGCATCATATCTTGCTGACCGACTAAAGTGGGTAATCCGGTGGAGGGTCCCCCTCGCTGAACATTCACCAGCACACACGGGGTTTCCAACATAATGCCTAATCCAAGATTTTCCATCATTAATGAAAATCCGGGCCCACTGGTGGAGGTCATTGATTTGGCACCTGACCATGCAGCTCCCAAAATAGCGTTCATTGAGGCCAATTCATCTTCCATTTGGATGTAAATACCGCCGACTTGCGGCAGTCGCGTAGACATCCGTTCGGCGACCTCGGTGGCGGGGGTGATGGGATAACCGGCAAAAAAACGACATCCGGCCATGATTGCCCCCTCAGCGGCGGCATAATCCCCTAAAAGAAAATGCTCGCCAATTAATAAGCCTTCACGTGACATCACGGGTTGCCTTTGATCTCAGGATGGTTCTCTCCCTTTTCGTTTAGGTGTGTCTCACTGCTTTCAACATAAATGGCAAAGTCCGGACAAAGTAACGTACACAGCCCACAGTCTGAGCATGCATCACCATCAACCACCTCAGGTGGATGGTACCCCTTGGCATTGGTCTGCTTGGACATGACAAATACAGCGCGGGGGCAGAACTCGACACAAAAACCACAGCCCTTGCAGCGCTCTTCAATGATATGGATAATACCGTGCGGAATCCGAATTTGATCCTGGTCTAAGGGTTGGCGCCAAAATTTCATGATGACTCCTAAAATCTTAATAAAAGCAGTTGAAAGCTTGTTGGTATCACACGGTTGCCGCAATTGGCAAGATGTCCGTATTATATATCGAAACGAAAACAATAACCAGATTGATTTTATACCACAAATGGGTACAAAAGTCATTTTACTTTACAAAATGTAATCCTTCTTTGACAACGGTCGGTCCTTTTTACTATGCTAGTATTCGGCGCTAGTATTCGGCGACCACCCGTAATTTGAAATGATGGGGGCGTTGCCAGAGCCCGGAAATAATTTGTTGCGGCCGGCTGCGGACGGAAACCCCATTCGGGCCTTACGAACCTGAATATATCTGAAATTGTCGCATAATGGATTTCGACTAAAAGCTTCCCGACTCCTTAGATAGAAATTCTAAAGATCAAAAAAGCCAAAAACAGATATTTAGGCAAAAGTATCGGCGGAGACAGTAAATATTGAAAAGAATCCTCCTCATATCAGCCGTCATTTTGGTCTTAAGCCTTTGCAGCCTATTGGTTTTCATGCTGAATTTGCGACAATACGCCGAGCAACCCGCCAGCACTAAACCAAAAAATACGGTGATCGACATACCATCCGGGCAACCATTTCGCGTCACCACGAAGGTCCTTTTCAAAGCAGGTCTTATTAAAAGTCCGTTTAGATTCAGCCTGCTTGCCCGCCTGAAAGGATATGATGAACGGCTTAAGGCCGGTGAATATATATTATCTGCGTCGATGCCACCCATTGAGATACTGGAAAAACTGGTTAAAGGCACGGTCAAGCTATATAAGTTCACTGTTCCCGAGGGGCTTAATATCTACCAGATTGCCGAATTGGCCGCCAAAGAGGGATTTAGCGAACAAAGCGTTTTTATTGAGAATGCCACTGATGTCTCTTTCGCACGTGCATCCGGCCTAAGCGCTGAAACTTTCGAGGGTTATCTATATCCGGAGACCTATTATTTCCCAAAAAATGTGAGCACAAAAACAATCATTTCTTCGATGGTTAAGCGTTTCTGGCAGGTTTTCAGACCGGAGTGGAAAGAACGAAGCAGACAACTCGGATTTTCAATCCATGAGGTCGTAACACTGGCATCGATCATCGAGAAGGAAACCGGTGTACCTTTTGAGCGCCCCCTGATTTCCTCGGTTTTCCACAATCGTTTAAAAAAGAAAATGCGCCTGGAGTCGGATCCGACGGTTATTTATGGACTGAAGACCTTCGATGGCAATCTGAACCGTAAACATCTTGAAACCCTTACGCCTTATAACACATATAAAATCAAAGCACTCCCTCCCGGTCCGATTGCAAATCCCGGGCAAGCGTCCTTAGAAGCCGCTCTGTATCCGGCTGACACGAACTACATTTATTTTGTTTCGAAAAAAGACAGCACCCATCAGTTCTCAACCAATTTAAAAGACCATAATCAAGCGGTTCGAAAATACCAGCTAGGACGTTAAATCGGATATAAATTCCATTTACAACCAAGCGCTGCCATCACAACAAACCCAGCTCTTCTGTGTCGGCCAAACCTAGTGTGGTGTCCCTTATGTAATTTGCCAACCACGGTTTTATTTTAGGTGTCAGGTGCAAGACGAGTGTTCAGGTGTCGGGTGTCAGTGTTCAGCATCTGAACTTGCGATGTTTCAGATTGATCAATGCTGACACCCGAAACCTGAAACCCGAAACCTGCTTTTTGGTGAGACCTGAACACTGAAACCTGTTTTTCCTGCGCAGCCTTTAAGGCGAAGGAGGGAACCCATCGTCATTACGACTTTTGTGATATATTTTGGGACATGGCAAAACACGTGCATTGTCGGCTTGACAGGCTGACGCCGGGAATTTAGATTATAGTCCATAGCAACCCTATATTGTCATTCGGATGAAGGAAAAAAGGAGGACCTTATGGCTGCCCCTGCAAAGGATCGATTAAAAACCATCATCGATCTTGAAAAACTGAATCGCCTTAACGAGGAAGGATGCCCGGTCTGTGGTAGAAAGTTTACTTTAGGTGAGCCGGTCGTGCTGGCCTGTGGCGCGTGGGAAGGCGAACCCAAATTTATCCATGAAAATGAAGCCGTATTTGATGATGCGACCGCAACCTATTTTGAGCGCCGCTGCTATGAGTCTCGCAAAGGATAAAAACCTATTTTCAGCAAATCGGTTTGAAACGCAAGTGTCTCATTAAAAAATGATCACCTTCCATTCGCATGTATCCCATCAGTTGAGCGCTAAATCGGCCGAGTCGCATTTATCGACTGTTCATTCATGGCCCGAATCAGGGTCACTCATTAATGCGATCTGAATCAAGCATTTTCCGATCGGCTTCGCCCGTCTTAAGTTTTACCCCAAAATGACCGATATATATCTGGTATATCTTTTGATCGGATCGCAATTGCATCGATTGCAGACCAGCGGCAAATTAATCCAATAAAATCGACTTAAATATTGTAATAACAGATATATACAGCCTTCGGGGCGGGAAATGAATAAAAAAAATCATTATTTCAACCTTGATAATATTGGTCTGATAATTATCGGCGGCGGCGTTTCTTTCTTCTATTATTATTTTGAAAAGACGATTTTTACCAGTCCCAATCTGACCATATTTATTACGGTTGGAATCATTTTGCTCATTAGCCTTTTTACGCAATTGTTAATCAACAATATCAATCGATCCAAAGAAGCCCTGCGCGAAGCCAACGAAACCCTCGAAGAAAAGGTCAGAGAGCGCACCGCCGAGCTTCGCGAATCCGAGGTGAAATATCGAACGATTTTTGAAAACACCGGAGCGGCGACGATCATCGTCGAAAATGACATGACCATATCGCTGGCAAATTCCGAATTTGCAAATATATCAGGCTTTGAAAAAAAACAAATTGAACACGTAAAATCCTGGCTGCATTTTGTCGATGAAAAAACACAACGTAAAATACGCAATGGAGAAACAATTGCGGATCCGTTCGAATCCGGCCAAATTGTTCCAAATTTCGAATGTAAATTCATCGATAATAATAATACTCAAAAAGATATGCTGTGCACCTTGGCCGCAATCCCGGGTTCTGACAAAAGTGTTGTTTCCCTGGCCGATATTACCGAACTTAAAGAAGCCGAGCGCCAAATTTCTCATCAGGCCTTCCACGACACGCTCACCAATTTGCCGAATCGGGCCCTGTTTATGGAACATTTAAATATGGCGGTTAAGCGTGCCAAGCGTCGGAATGATTATCACTTCGCAGTCCTGTATCTGGATATTGACCGCTTCAAGCTGGTCAATGACAGTCTCGGCCATAGTGTCGGCGACAGCCTTTTGCGTGCCTTTGCCCGCCGGATACAGGAGTCTCTCAGAGATATTGATACACTGGCACGGTTTGGGGGAGATGAATTTGTCATCCTGCTGGAAGATATCGAAAATAGCGAATATGCCAACGGCGTGGCCGATCGGCTTCAGCAGGAATTGAATCGTCCCTTTATGGTCGAAGGCAAAGAGGTCTTCGCACCGGCCAGTTTCGGAGTGGTACTCAATACCAAAGACTATGATCAGCCGGAGGACATCATTCGGGACTCCGATACAGCAATGTATCACGCCAAAGAAAACGGCAAAGCCCAGTATAAGGTTTTCGATAA
>JASFTL010000386.1:0-4444 GCA_050053555.1 Desulfobacterales bacterium | reverse complement strand
AGAAACGTTCTGCCATATGCTTTACGATAGCCGTCCACCAGAACATATAGATCAACCAGTCCACCACGGTCATCACCCCTGCGCAGACAAGAACCATAAAACAGGATTGCCTGTACGGCCTTTCCGTAGGAAGCTAATAGCGTATCGGCTAACGTATGTATGGCCGGTGGGACAGGCTGGGAGGTCTGTCGACCAATACGATCTGTAAAATTTGTCTTAATGGGCATGACTATAAGCTTAAAAACGACGCTTGCCCGCCATGGGCGATCACAACAGGTCCTAACCTGCTGTCAGGCGTATGTAATTCTCCGTCCAGATTAAATCCGCTGTTCAGCGTCAGCTGAACCTTATTAATATTGTGGCTGATGTAGCCATTGTCAGGTGTTATGTAGCGGCCTTGGCGGCCCCGCATGAGAGACGGCAGCGATCGCAGAAAATACCGGGGGCTGGAGCCAACGGCTGTAAAATGCAATGGTTTCGGCTCTGATCCCCAATAAGGTCGCAGCCCAAGGAACAATCGCTGCAGTGTTGTGATCAGGACCAAGAGATATTTTTTTTGCTCCTCAGATTGATGATCCACACGGGTGGTGATGGGTACAGAGGAGACGACTTTGTGATCTCTTAAAACGGCAGCCCATAAAAACCGCGCTAGTGCAACCCCTGCTCCCAATTCACCGCGCACCCCTTTGGTATAAATTTTTTGAAGACAGAAGTGAGTTGCCTGGAAAATGGCAGCTGTTCCGAAAAACATTCCGTAAACCGGTTCCTTCTCTGACGGCACCTGAACCTTTAATACGGGTCGTTGCAGCACGGTGGCATTGTGATCTCTGGTGTTTGCCCAGCTGAAGAGCCGGTGCAGGGCACCTTCCCGAGATCCTTTTAAGCCAATATCTCCGGCAATCATACTGGTGGTGCCGGCTGAACGCAGAACGGCCAGCAATGGCATTTTCTGAAATAAATTCTGATGGAAGATCGCAGTCAATGTCGCCTGGACGGTGCCGTCTCCTCCATTGACCACAAGAACGTTGACTTCACGGCGGGCAAAGTCAGCTAACGTCAAAGCAACGTCTGATGGGGTCTGAACTTCACGCTGCAACACCTCGGGGCGTACCGCTTCCGCAGCAGCACGGATCTTTTGCAGCCCGCTTCGGTTACCACCACTCAATGGATTGTTCAGCAGACCGATGCGCACCGCGCCGTTGACATGCAAAAAATGCTGCAGTGATTCGTAAGGTTTGCCAGGCGTTGGATCCGGGCCGTGCATGTCGGCTGTAAAACGAGTGACAGGCATAACTTTCTTCCCATGATAAAGGGCCCTGCACCATTCTCCGGTGCCGGCCGTGTCTGCTCCATTGCAAAAAATGATTCGCTATTATATACGAGAAATAATATTTTTGTAAAGTTACGCAGATCATCGTATTGTGTCCCATAAAAATATTACAAAAGTCGTGCGGTATATTTTAGTTCAGTTGAGGTCTTTAAACAACACAATGTCTATGGTTTCAGGTGTCAGTATTCAGGTGTCAGCATTTTGGCCGCTGGCTTCTATCTTGCGGCTGCTGGCCAGTCGCCAGGGGCCTGACACCTGAATACTGACACCTGAAACCGATTTATCCCTGACACCTAAAAAACGACGAATTCACATGGATAAAATCAATCCGTGTTTTGTAAATTATTTGCGGGACCTAACACTGGAAAATAAAATGCGCTCTGTGCGCTATGCGCCAGACACAAAAGTTGGAGGTATGATGGATCAGACCCTGTTAAATATTGGATTTGGGAGCTCGGTGGTTGCGGATCGAGTGGTTGCCATCGTTTCTCCCAATTCCGCTCCAATGAAACGCCTCAAAGATGAAGCCAAAGAAGATAAGCGCCTCATTGATGCAACCCATGGCCGCAGGACCCGGTCCATGGTCGTCATGGACAGTAATCATATTGTACTGTCAGCCATTCAGGCAGAGACCGTTTCACAACGTTACGCGATGCTCAAAGAGCTAACCTGATTTTTTTGCCGGATGTGCATCGAATCGTACCGGACGAATAAGTTATTCGCATGCAACCCAAATCGGCGCGTTTGTTTATTCTTGCCGCACCCTCCGGTGGCGGAAAGACAACCCTCTGTCGTGAAGTACTAAAGCGGTTTTCGGATCTGCTCTACTCGGTATCCTATACAACACGCCCGCTTCGTAACGGAGAACAAGAGGGGGTGGATTATTATTTCATCACGAAGAGCGATTTTGAAAATGGAATCGCCGCCGGGAAATGGGCCGAGTGGGCGCTGGTTCATGGTAATTATTACGGGACATCGGCCGATTTTCTGAATAAAAGCCTAGCAAATGGCCGGGATATTCTCCTTGATATCGATGTTCAGGGGACCCGCCAAATTCTTGAGCGCTATCCAGACAGTGTGGCCATCTTTATCAAGCCCCCATCGCTGGAAGTGCTGCAACAGCGTTTAATCGCAAGAGGCACTGACAGCGCAGAGAGCATTGCTATCCGTCTGCAGAATGCAGAAAAAGAAATGGCCCAACAAGATCAATATCATCATGTTGTTATTAACGACCGACTTTCGAAAGCCGTACCGGATTTGATATCCATTATTGAACATTATCGCACACCGCACTGATGGGCGGCAAATCCAGAAACGGACAATCAGCGACGTGAAAGCTGAAATACTTTACGGATTTCATCCGGTTTATGAGGCCTTAAGGGCAGGCCGCAGAACTTTTCACGAAATCTATATCTCAAAAAAAACCCTGAGCAAACGGATTGAACCGATAGCGTCAGAAGCTGCCCGTAAACAGCTGCAGTTAAAAAAAGTCAGCTCAGATAGACTTCAAGCCATTGTCGGTGGCGTTACTCATCAAGGCGTTGCGGCCAAAGTGTCCGCGTACCCGCTGCTGGATGATGCCGATCTTCTTCAGGTCGCTGGATCCAGCGATCACCCGCCGCTTCTACTTTTACTCGACCATATTGTGGATCCGCATAACCTGGGGGCTATTATTCGAACCGCCGTGTGTGCTGGCATCGACGCCGTAATCCTGCCAAAAGATCGCTCAGCATCCCCATCACCGGTCGTATCCAGGGTATCGGCAGGTGCTCTGGAATATATGCGTGTAGCGCAGGTGAATAACATTGTGCGCTTTGTCAACACCCTCAAAGACAAGGATTTTTGGATTGTGGGTCTGGATCAAAACGCGGTACAGTCCGTATATGATGCAGATCTAACCGGTGCGGTTGGCCTGGTTGTCGGAGGGGAAGAGAAAGGTATCCGGACGCTGGTCAAACAAAATTGCGACTTTTTAGTTTCCATCCCTCAAACGGCAAAGGTGGGTTCACTTAATGCATCCGTAGCCGGGGCGATCGTCATGTACGAATCGTATCGGCAGCGCACAATGAAAGGTAATTTTTAGCTACTTCATTACCTGAATTTTGCATGAAAATAGATGAGAAAATTAGGAATTAAATCTCTTTGGAGAACACCCATTCGTGTTTGCAAATTGCTTCCGTAAATATGCCGCTCATGATTGGGCCGGACGACTTTCTAAAATCATCCTTGACACAGTTTTTCCTCCGAAGTGCGTGGTGTGCAACCGTCTCTTTAAACCCGCTATCTTAGTACCTGAAACCGATCGGCCGATAAATGCGAAGACTGATCTGATTGATCCATTCCCTCAAGTTTATCAACCGCCGACCGCCTATTGTTGTCCGAAATGCACGAATGCTTTTACGTCCATTTCTGCTCCGCTTTGCAGCTGTTGCGGAATTATGTTTAAAAGTCGTGAAGGCCAGAATCATTTTTGCGGCGGTTGCATTACGCGGCCTAAAAAATTCAGAATCGCGCGGGCAGCGGTGGCCAGCAATCAACAATTGATGACCATTATCCACCGGTTTAAGTACGCGGGGAAAATCCAGCTGGCCAAACTTTTAGGAGAGCTGATGCTCAACGCTTATAAGCGATTTTGGGACCGGGAAACATTCGACCTGATCCTGCCGGTACCCTTGCATGCGAAGAAATTTCGAAAGCGCGGTTTTAATCAATCTTATTTGATGATACATAGCTGGAAATCCACATCCAATCCGCTGGCTTCCGAATTATCTGCCATTGCGACACATACGGATGTCCTTATAAAAAGCAAGGAGACCATTCCGCAGACAGGGCTTGGCCGCCAGCAACGTTTGAAAAACATCAAAGGTGCCTTCAGGGTCCTGGATCCGGAGAAGGTTGTTGCCAGGAAGGTTTTGCTGGTAGACGATGTTTACACGACCGGTGCGACGGTGAATGAATGTGCCCGGGTGTTACTGGAAACTGGAGCAGAGATCGTCGATGTCCTCACGGTGGCGCGGACCATATAGGGAGAGAATTTGCGACCGAGGTTAGAGATTTGATATTGGTAACCAAAAACGGAGCGTCGTTTTTTCAATTTGAAAACCTGAAGGAATT
>JASFTL010000385.1:0-4448 GCA_050053555.1 Desulfobacterales bacterium | reverse complement strand
AGTTCTTGCCGATTTTGGGGCCTTCGGGCAGGATCTGAACCATCCATTTTTCGGCTTCAATTTCTTTTAACCCGATCAGGGCCAGTGCTAAAATAAACCACCCGAGGAAACAGGCCCACCAGTCCTCGCTCTGCCATACCGGCTTTTGAGAAGCACCGTTACTCATATGTCCACCTCCTTAATGTGAATGGTTATTCCTTTTCCCCGAATGCTATCCTTTTTTCCGCCGGTAAGAATAGTATTCACCCCCGGGTTCCGATTTAGTTACATTCGGGTGCACCCAACCTATTTTATAGACAGCAATCCATATGCCAATTATTTAACTTATTGAAATCGAAACAATTTATTGTTTTTACAAACCGGAGATCGGAACTTGCAATTCAGATATTAGAAAAAACCGGAATCAGGAATTCTCCTATGTCGGGGTTTTTAGCTTCATATTATTGCTTTTGAATATTTCCCATAACAAGATTTTGTTGTGCCAACCTGTTTTCTTATAATTTTCAGCTACTTTTAATGTTCACCCATGCATTTTACTTTTGCATTTTTAGCCTGTGATAAAAATGGCATACCAATTGCCTTAAAGATGTCCTTGTCATATTTGGAAATTGGAAGAAAGCAATCACAGTGCACTCATTTGTATTTTTCGGCGTTTGGTTGTGATAAACAAAGCATTGATTGGGCAATCTATGCTGTGGGCATTACCAAAGGAGTTAAAACCGTTATCGAACAAAATTTGACAGAAATATTTATAGGTTGGTTTCTGATTCCCATTGTTACTGGCTTAATAGCTGCTGCGTTATATATTGCTGTGCATATGAAGTATATACCGGAATTCTGAAAATAAAATTTCTTTTCCACATCAATTTGGGGGGTATTTGTTGATCTCTAGTTGACAATTATATTGCTGAATACAGATGCCCCCAAAAAGCTTAAGGTGATCAAATGGCAGAAAAATTAGAAAAACTGCAGGCGCCTTGGACATCTGTTGAAGCATTGCTAAGAGCCAATGATGTGCATAAAATCATAGTGTTGTTTGAGACACTGCGGCCGGTGGAAATTGCTCGCAGCATTTCCCGCTTGGATAAAGACGAGCAAGCCCGTTTAATTGAGTTACTCGGTCCCAAAAATTCGGCTGCCATTATTTCTGAAATCCTTGATTTTGGCTCATCCGATCTTGTTGACCGTCTGCCATCCAATCAGGCGGTACCCATCGTAAATGAAATGGCGCGGGATCAGCAGGCCGGCCTGCTCAGAAAAATCCGAGATGATGATGCCGAAGCCATACTGCAGAAGATCAAACCGCGCAAGGCCAAAAAAATTCGCGAGTTGATGAGCTATTCCGAAAACACGGCCGGCGCGCTAATGATTACCGAATATCTTTCCTACGACATCCACCAGCAGGCAATGGACGTTTTAGATGATCTTCGAGCGCATGGTGAGAAATATTCCGATTATGACATCCAGTATGCATATGTGATCGATGATCATAATAAATTGGTGGGTGTGCTCCGGCTGCGCGATCTTTTAATGGCACCCAAACATCAACGGATCCACGAGATAATGGTCAAAGACCCTCTAAGTGTCAATGTCCAAACTTCGTTGCGTGATCTAAGAGATTTCTTCAGGCAATACACTTTTTTGGGTGTGCCGGTTGTTGATGATAGCGGCAAGTTAGTCGGCGTTATTCGCAGTTCAAGCGTTCGCGATGCGGCCAACAAACGCAACAATCAGCTGTTTTTGAAATTTGCCGGTATTGTGGGGGGGGAAGAGTTTCGCAGCATGCCGCTGGTGAAACGTTCTTCGCGGCGTTTATCCTGGCTCAGCATCAATATTATATTGAATATTATCGCTGCCAGCGTTATTGCTTTATATCAAGATACCCTTGAAAAAGCGATTGTGCTGGCCGTATTTTTGCCGATCATCTCGGATATGAGTGGTTGCTCGGGAAATCAAGCGGTGGCCGTTAGCATCCGGGAATTGACCTTGGGGCTGGTGCGACCGCGTGAAATATTGCGGGTTCTGAGCAAAGAATCCTCAATTGGCATTATCAATGGTATCGCACTGGGGTGCCTGCTCGGCGGTGCCGCTTTGCTATGGAAGGGCAATCCCTATCTTGGACTGATTGTTGGCGCCGCACTGGCGGCCAATACGTTTGTGGCGGTGAGTTTCGGTGGTCTGGTCCCACTGATTTTAAGGGGCATGCGCACCGATCCCGCCTTGGCGTCGGGACCGCTTTTGACAACCATAACAGATATGTGTGGTTTTTTCTTTGTTCTAAGTTTTGCGTCGTTCCTGCTTCCGAAATTATCCGGATAAAAGGCCAAAAAAGTTTTTATCCGTGACGTCTATGATCATATGATTCAAGTGACAGATGTGATCAAATCCTTTCGGGATATTGTGTCGGGCATAGAACGTTTTTTTGAGAGGTTTGACCCGCGCAAGATTCAAAACGGATCCCATCTTTTACGCTGCCGGGCGGGGCCGGCTTTCAAGCATTTCCACGAAGGCTTCGATGCGGGTTCGCAGCTGGCCTTCGGCAAAATTGCGCTTGTCCACACAATCCACTTCGAGGTTCAACACCGGTACGCCGATTTCCTTGAGTCCGTCGCTGATCAGCCCCCTGGCGCCGGTACCCTGGCGGCAGCCCCAGTGGCAGGGGTTGATGGCACCATCCAGCGTATAGGCACGGGCAAGTTTGCGGAGGTGCTTTATTCGGCCCTGTATGCTGCCGTTCAGCGGAATGCTGATGGCCCGGCGGGCCAAGCCGGTATACGGATCTTCTGGATCAATCGGATCCCAGTAAATGTCGTTCAATTCGTCGCTTACAATATTGGCCCGGTACTCTTTTTCAAGCATTTCAATCAGCGGACTGTTAAACTGAATCCGGTTTTGGATCCACAACAAACGCAGCTTTTCATCGGGCACGCCCTGGATGCCGTTGTCGATTCGGGCGGTGAATTCTTCCTTATATGCCTGGGCAATTTCAACGGCAGTCTTGGTACCGAGAAACAAAGGCATAACCAGTCCGAAATTCGCGAGCAACCGGCCGTCGGTGGGTGAAGGGACGTTTTGGGCAAGTTGATAGACGTCATCCATTATCTTGCGGGTACGATTGGTGTTTTCAACCGCTTGGCGCAGTTTATGCTCATCGAGCGGATTGCCCGTGTGCCGGGCGACAAACTCAACCATCTTTCTTAATTGGTCGGCAAGATACACAATGCTTTGCTCAGAACTTTCCTGGGGCACATTCAAAACAAAAAGATCTTTGTCGAACTGGTGTGCCAGATTCTCCATGACGGCAATCCCGCCCGAACAGGGACAGGTGGAGGCGATCAGAAAATCCGGCTCCGGCATGATGTTTTTGCGGGCGGCCCCGATGACCGAGCGGTGGTATCCGCATGTGTCGCCAATAAAGCCGGCCTGTTCGGCTTCTTCAAGGAAGGGATCGGCCATGTCGGTTGCAGCCAGCACAGCCCCTACGAATTCAACAAAGCAGGAGGTGATGCCCATCGCGTTAAGCAAATCAAAGGGCACCGCAACGCCGCACCAGGCAACCTGATCCTTGCCCGAATACAAGCGGCTGCCGAGCCGGGCCGTCTCCAGGGCATATTTTTTTCTGGCATTTGGCAGCTGCGGATCCTGCAAAATCTTGGCCTCGATTCCGGCTGCCATGTCCTTAAAGTATTGGTACATCATCGGGTATATCCTTTTGGTGAAATCGGTTGAACGAGCATTTCGATAAATGCTTCGATTCGGGTTCGTTGCTGCTCAATCGATCGCAGGCTGCAATCGCCTTCGAGCAGCAGCAGCGGCATGCCGGCTTTCCGCAACGTCTCGCGGACGGCCGGCAGGCGATCCAGATACGGGTCGCAAAACTTGATGGTCTGGCCGATAACACCTCTGGCGCCGGTGGCCCGAGCGCGAGCCAGGATATCTTCGGCCATCTTCAATGGCTTCTCAGGATCAAATGTCCGGGCACAGGGGGGCCGCGTCAACAGACTGTGCGATATCTGCAGAACCGCATCTTGGTTCCCGTCATATTCTATCGGCGTGAATAATCTTGAGCCGGTGCAAAGATCGTCGTCGATAATGCGGGCACCACAGGACTCGAACAAGGTGAGCGCTTCAGGATCTGCCAGAACATTTCCAAAAAGAAATACAGGGATTCCGTCGCTTTCTGGCGCCGGGGATTCCGATTCGGCCAGAGCCTGCTGCAAGCTGAGCATGCTTTTTTCGAACGGCGCCGTCATGGCTTTATTGTACAGCGTTTGAATTCTGGTGCTGCCACCGTTTAGCTTACCCTGATGTAACCGTTGGCGCAATTCGGCAAAAAGGGGCGGCAGCCGGTTGTATCGCTCGATACTTGCTTCCATATCGCTGCGGGTGATGTCATGCCCGCTCCACGCTGAAAGCGATTCGGTCAGACGGGCCAGCTCCCCGGCAAA
>JASFTL010000384.1:0-4456 GCA_050053555.1 Desulfobacterales bacterium | reverse complement strand
CGCAACAGGTCAAGCGCGGTTTTACACGTGACCAGCGGCTTTTTGTCCATCAGCCCGACACGGCTGTAAGCCGCTGCCAGCGAGATTGACAGTTCCGGCCGCGTATTTTTGATTTGCGCCCATAGGGCATGGGCCTCAGTGGGCTCGTTCTGCAGATAAAAGACGGTGGCCAAGCCGATTTTAGCCAGGTCCCTGTCTCTGGGATTGCCGTTTTCTGCGGCCAGAAATTTTTTGAAGAAAGCCGCTGCTTCAGAAAGTTGGCCGGCTTCAAGAAATGCTTTGCCCAGATAAAGATCGACCAGTTGGCTTTTCGAAGGCCCTTTAGCGGATAATAGCCGTTTGAGATAATCCAGATTTGTTACTGTTGAGGTCTGATAAAGATCCTGGTAAAGAGCGGCATTGGCCAGGCAGATCATTCCCAGAGCCAAATAAGTTTTACCCCTGCGATCTGATTTCACTGAGGGTAGATGTTTGTAAAGCAACCGGATGGCATCCTCATAATGATGCTTTTTGTAAAGCTTCAGACCGCGCTTCAATGGGTCTTTGGCTGCATGCGACGGCAGGGTCAGCAAAACCACCATGGCAATTATGATTGCAGCTCTGTGCATTTTGATGCCGCTCCAATTATTCGTGTGCTTTAATCCAAACATCATTGCTTTCAACTTCATCCTGTGGCCTGGGTCGTTTTTGACCCGGCACCCCATAGATCCGCCTGGGGACTGCTCTAAGTCTGAGTTTGCTGCATAATGGATTTCAGATAAAAACTCTCCGATTCCTCACTAATTCTGCGTCGTTATTCTTTCAACCTGGCGATATAAATGTGATCCCACTGCTCGACCTGGGCCCTGAAGGCAAAGGTTCCATCCGCTGAACACGCCAGGTCGTGATTCATTTTTGTTTGTGTGTTTATGGGTTGATTTTTCTTCTCATCGAGCTGAACCATATAAATCGGATTGTATGTTTTGTAGTCGTTTTTAACGTAAATGAGGCGTTTGCTGTCCGGCATCCAGGCCGGTCCGCGCTCGATATCCGGAACGACATTTACGGCCACAACCCGGGCTGCAAGGCCTTCGCCATCAGTCGGACTGGAACCATCGGCGGAAATGACGACGATCGACCAGATTTTTGGGTTATTTTCCAGGTTATAATTCGAGTAGAAAGCAATCTTTTTGCCATCCGGAGACCATACGGGTCTTAGATCATCATAGGTCCAGCACGTTAGGGCTTTGAGTGTTTGCAGCGGCCGGTTAATGTCTTCAATTAGATAAATATCATGATTTTCATTACTGCCGTTGATCATGACAATTTTGTTTCCGTCCGGAGACCACTGGGGATAGAGATAGGTCTTGTGACCGTTGGTTAATTTAATGACACTTCCGGACGCCAGATCCATTAAATAGATATCGGCACTTCCGCCGCGCCCGGACACAAAAACCAACCGATCGGCCACAGGACTCCAATGCGGGTGGCTGTCTTTTTCAGCATGATCGGTGAGCCGAATGGTTATCTCTTCACCGAGGATCGGCAGTAGATAAAGGTCATAGTTACCGCTGCCGCCATTGCTCATAAACACCAGTTTGTTTTCATCCGGTGACCAGCTGATTCCTGAATTGAAGCTGACATCCTCGAGAATATCGGCAAACACAGAATCCATCTCGTTATTTTCTTCGGCGATGCGGTGGTAAATTTTCTGCAATACCGTGCCGTCAAAGCGGGAGATGATAATTTCGCGCCGGTCTTCGATGCTGCGCTCAAATGCAATCAAATCACCTGTCGGAGACCAAATCGGATTGGAGTCATTATGCCCCGGCTCGACATCGGTAAAGGCCTGCACAAACAGGGGTTCGATTTCAGCAGGCGGTGTTACCCGATCCGGCCAGCTGATATCGGTCACATCCGCAGCAAAATCGCTTTGACTGGCCGTCTCTTGCTCCTTTGCAGTGTGGAGCACATCCCCAAGTTCCGGGAGTTTCTCATCGGGTAGAGGCGCTTCGACGCCGATATCCTCGTCAAAGGTTACTTGACTCCAATCCGCATCGGTGTCATCGGTTGCAAGTCCTTCGCCCCAGCTCAACGTGAATGCAAGCAGGGTGAAGACGAGCGTCTGGATCACCATCCTGAATCTCAAATTCCGAACCTCCCGCTAAGATAGATCTTTTATCTGGTCCCAGTATTTTCGAGCTGAATTGCGAATCTTTACAAAATTGCTATTGGCCTCCAGATTTTTGGGGAAAAAATCAAAGTATTCGCGCCATGCCAGATTGGCCTTATCGACCAGGGCCCGTTTTTTAGACACCAGGTAAAGCTTATGGTATGAGAGCGCCAGATAGTAGTAGGTGTCATGCACGGCTTCGTCGAATTGATGGTTCGGAAAAAAGCGCGTATTCTGCTTGGCGATATTTAGATTCTTGATCGCTTTGGCGAAATTGGCGGCCGCTGTTTTTTTATCCTTGAGCAGCACCGCCATACCTTTCTCATAATAGGCGTGACCCAGATTGGTATAGGTAACAGCAAATTGCTTGTAGATAATCTGCTGGTTTTCAGGAAGGGCCAGCACGTTTTCAAATTCGACAATGGCGGCGTCGAAATTATTCTTTTCATCCATGTAGAGCTGGGCCAGTCGATGGTGGGCGTCGGAATAATCCGGATTGCCTTTTTCAGTACTGGAATATGCCTGGATGGCGGCATCGATGTCGCCGTTTTGTTCGGCCATCTTGCCCATTTTCATGTAATCCTTTACAAAGACAATCTTACGGGGGCCGATGAGCTCAATTTCGGATTTTCTAAATTCCACCACGCGCTCCCAGTCGCGGTACTCGCCGCCGACGGAGAGCCTGATCTTGCGGAATCCAAAGTTTACCAGTTTTCCATCCAGTATCGGCGTTTGTCCGATTTTAACACCATCGACATAAACATCGGCACCGGACGGCTGCGATTCGACTTTGAATAGGGCATTGGCAATCTCAAGAACAAATTCTTTCGCCTGCTTGCTTTGATCGACGCTGATCACATCCTGCACAGGCTGATATCCGTGTCGCGAAAGTAGGATATCGTATTCTTCATACATATTGAGCGGGATATCGACTTTTCCATCAGAACCGGTTGTCCCGACCCACGTATTGTTGAGATAGACGTTCACTCCCCAGAGCGGATGGTCATCCGGTGGCAGCCCGCCTTTGGCCGATAGCAGGATGGATGCCTTTTCGATTTCTCTTTTCTCATCCAGGTAAAAGCGCCTGACGACCCGGTCGCCGATTTTTACTTCGCCATCCCCCACTAAATCGACGATCTCCGCCCATGAGGCAGCGTCGTCGGTTTCGACGATCCTGAGGGTACCGGCATCACGGAATCCCTTTACGCGACCGGAGCGATCCATATCCGCGACCCGGTATCGAAAAAGACTTCCGCGTCGGATCCGGTAATCTGATTTTCCTAAATTGATGCGGTAACCCGGGTCTTCAATTGCGGCGATCGTGCCTTCAAAGGGGAATTGATCGATGATGCTGTTGGCGATCAGTTTGGCGGTGTTGCCGAGGTTCTTTTTCTTGCGCGCCCTGTTGATCTGGCTGAAAATAATATTTCCGTCTGCCGCGATGACCGTGGTTTCGATGATCATGCCGTCATTGGCTTTGGTGACGCTGCCTGAAATCATCATATCAACAGATCTTACCAGGGGGGTATGCTGCCAGCCCATGGTGGAAACGGTTTCCATATCAAGGCTGTTTAACATCATCAATTCGCGAAGCTGGGATTTGGACACCTCACGAAAGCACCCATACATAAACAAATTGGTGCTGAGCGCATCCTCGACCTGAGACAGGGTATCCGACAGATCGACATCCGGTGAATTGTTGACAAATCCGTAAATACCCACTTTTATCGGATTTTGTGCCGCCGGATAAAAATAGCGCTGGACATGAGATTGTCTCTGCAGCCGGACCGTTTTCTCCCATTTTTCCGGAATATAACCGGGCGCCGAAAGTGTTAGCTTAACTTCAGCCGGCGATTGTCCTTTATATAGATAGGTATATACACCCTTGGCATTGGTTTTGCCGACTGCTTTGCCGTTGATGCGGATGACGACGCCGGCAATGCCTCTGGAAACGCCGTAAGATTCAGTGAGGGCGGCGATGGAAAGGGTTGCCTTCTGCAGCGTTGATCTGGCAGTTTTTTTGCCTGCTGTCGGCACCGGGGCAACGGCGGCTGCTTGCGTTTGAGATGAAGAGAGGGCCTGTGAGGCCTGCGAAGCTTGGGCGGCTGTGCGTTTGCGCTTCTTGTAAAGGGCAACTTCAAAGCGTTGCCCCGGTTTGGCGCGTACTGATTTTTTCCAGGCCCCATAACCCTTTTTAGTGACTTGAAGCTTAAGGCCTTTTTTGGGCATACGCGTATACTCATGCAGATACTCTCCGCTGGCGTCGGTGGTGCCCGCCGGCTTACCTGCAATTTTGATGGTTGC